>JAIDTS010000555.1 GCA_029060585.1 Muribaculaceae bacterium | reverse complement strand
GATGTCGAGAGCTCAGGGCTGAAGTGCTCTGCAAGTTCGGGAGTGGAAAGCGATGCAGGAGCTATCCCGTCCAGTATACGCGATGAAAGCAGGAACAGCCATGTCAGCAATACGAATGGGAATGTCAGCGAGTTGATCTTGAAGGGGGCCATAAGGTTGTTGAGGCCTGTGCGTACCCACGTGGAGAGCATCGCGCAGAAGACGAGGGCGGCCCACATGAGCCAGGTGTCTTCAAGGAAAGTCGGGAAGGCACATCCTACAAGTATGCCGTTGAACCCCCAGAGTCCTGCGGCTCCTCCTTTGCCGTCCGGCTCGAGGAGATAGCCGGCGATAGTGGAGGCTATCAGGCCGACTACCGCGCCCCATGCTACTGCGGGCGTATGGCATTCATAGGCACCCCAGAATATACCTGCGAGAAATAGCAGACCCGTCCATGCGCTCTGCTGAAACATTACCTGACCGGCTCCATCGAGTATGGAGGTGACCGTGGTCATTGCCTTTGAGTTTTTCATGGTTTTCTAATCTCCTTTATTTAATCTTTAATATTAATATAAGTTTCTTAGGCTCTACTTAATAACCTTTTAATCCTCAACTTTTAACCCTCAACTTTCGCTTGCGAAAGTTGAATATTTTATCTTTATCTCCAAGGGAATTCAGGCGGCAGTGGTTTGCCCTTGACCTGCTGACGGACTTTGGAACAGAACTCGCGGACCACCTTCTTCACCGGTCCGGTCTCCATGCCGAGCACTTTGAAGAGGAGCCCTGCATTGTTGGGGAGGAGGGTGATGCCTGCGGCGAGTTTCTTCTTAGGATCGTAGAATGCCTCTACAGCGTCGTAGATCGGCTGGATATTTTCCTCGGGAGTCATCACGAGCACGTTGGCGAAGATGTCGAAACCATGCATGATGCCGATGTCGCGGATATGTGACTTTTTCGGATCGATGATGAATTTCTCGCGGAAGAGCTGCGTGCCGTCGGGGCGTTCGCCATGCGAGCATACGGAGAGTATGTCGAATTCAAAGAGTTCACCTCCGTTGTAATATTTGCGTCCTCCCATATAGATTTCAGAGTAGAACACCGTAGCCGTCGGATGCACCACGAGCCGGGTGTCGCTGATGAAGCGGGTATGGGCATGGGGAAATATCGGCTCGGGCAGGTATTCGAAGTAGGCTCCTTCATCGAGCTGGATGGTTTGCAGGAGTCCCGAGTAGTT
>JAIDTS010000554.1 GCA_029060585.1 Muribaculaceae bacterium | reverse complement strand
AACCAACTCTAGTCATAGGGTAAACACGAATCAGTAAACATACAAAATCGAGTCAACCTTTTTCAGGAACACACAGACGTGATTTTCTCTTTCGAGGCTCACAGATTTTTAGTAATTTTGTGGTCTGACAAATTTGGAATACGTCATAAGACTTATTCATACGATACTTTGCCAACAGCTCTTGAGAAGGAATGATTGGCTTCTTATAGATAATAAATTTTGAGATGAAAGCAAAAGAACTGATCGAAAAACTCCTGCAAGTTGATCCGGAAGCAGAGATATGGCTGCCTGCAACCAACAGGCAAGGTATACCTACTTACGCACTGCTCGACCATGTGTTTGACTGCAAGTATGCCTCGATATATGGCGATGTGTTCAACAATCCCAGTGACGTGGATATGCGCCTTCTCAAAGACGGCCACGAAGATGATACAGTAGTTGTATTGTCCTCAATGTTTGAATATCAAAACAAAGATTAACCTCTCTTTCCCTTATCTTCAGGAATAACTCAGATACTATCATGTCTCAATATAACTATCTTTGGCTTTTTCAAGGCGATGGTGCTGATTGCGCCAATGGAATCTTTACTACTAAAGATTTAGCGGAAAAAAATATAAAGAATACTCCCTTTCAGGTATGTTAATTAAACTGCCGTTGAACGTAAGCGTATATCAATGGGCTATAGATATGGGGTATTTTAACCCGACCAAAGACTATATGAAGTCTTCCCAATTTATTCAGCAATTCAACAGTGCGTATTTGGAACGCTACCATTATCAGGACGGGAAAGAAGTTTAGATTATAAGGAAGAAGCCATCAATGTTTTCTTCCATTGTTGGTGCCATTCGTTTTCAAGAGAAACGCTATAGTTCTTAATCCTGTAGTAGTCATTGCTGTCTTTGTGGGATAGAAAACATTGATCTACACATTCAGTAATCCATAGCAAGGTATCTTTTATTTCTCCATCAATTTTTCTTTGTTCAGCAAGAATAACGACTGTTTCAATCAATTCATCGAGCTTGCGCCTATTGAATATCGCGTTTTCAAATAGCTCAAAGCAGAATGTATCTTCTTTCAGATCATCCCGCTCACCAACAATCTTTTCTATTAGCAAATCAATCGGTATGTCTGCTGAATGTTGTCTTTCTTTCATAGTATATTGAAATGATTTCAAATGTAATATAGTCAGTTTCCCACTTATTGGAAGATTAGTGTCGTCATTTTTATTCCTTATACGGTAATATCTTCCAATCAAAGGAATTACAGATAAAGAAGATGTAAGATTTCCGCAGATCCTCAATATTGTCTATATCCTCTGAATACGGTACAAGACCGAACCATACCGCACCATTAACTATCTTTAGCTGTATGGCATCTGAGAGAACTTCATTTGATGTAAGTTCCGGTTGCCAAATTTTGTATTCAGAAAGACCTTTTAAGATAAACAGCACATTGACCCATTTATCGACAGTTGTATCTTTGGCCGAAATCTCAATGCGAACTGCATCCTTATGAATGGTGATGGATCTTATCAATCCATCATATCCGAAATTTATCCTCTTTAGTATATCCATGCTGTTCGGAATATTAAACGAACACAAAGTTAGCTAATTTTCAGCACACTTTCACTATCTTTTCCAACTTATCACGCTGATTATCGGGATTCTGCCACTTTAATCTTTCAAAACTCACGGATTTTTAGTAATTTTGCATATCGTTTAAAAAAAATACCATGTATACTCGTAGAAATAACGCAATTATAAAGTTTCTCATGGGACTTACAACCCTCCTACTGATGACATCTTGTCAGTGCGGAAGAAACAAGGGCCATCAGATCGACCTTGACGGAATGCATGTGCAGTTGCCGGATACGGTGCGGGTCGGGATGCTCAACTCTCCCACTACATATTTCGACTACCGAGGAACTTCTATGGGCTACGACTACGAACTGATGGAGCGATTCTCGAAATTCTACGGATTGCAGTTCAAGGTAGTGGTAGGAGGCACAATCTCCGAGATGATCCAGTGGCTCGACGAGGGGAAGATCGATATATTAGCAAGTCCCGTGCCCGTGACATCAGAGTTTCAGGACAGAGCCATTCTCTGCGGACCGAGAAACGTCAGCAGTCAGGTGCTCGTTCAGAAAGAAGACGCGCCGAAAGACTCGATCATAAAGGATGTCACCGATCTCGTAGGCAGAGTGGTCACCGTGCAGGACGACTCAAAATACTTCTATCGTATGCAGAACCTCAACGAGGAGATCGGAGGAGGAATAGGGATTGTGCCCCTCGCGAAGGATACCGTAAGCGACGATGACCTCCTCAACATGGTGTGGAAAGGAGAAATCCCTCTCACCGTTGTGGATTCAGATGTAGCCGAGGCAGCCCTCTCCTATTATCCTGGTCTCGACATTTCTGTTAAAGTCAGCCTTGACCAGTATTCCCGGTGGGCAGTGGCACCTGACTCGCACGGCATCGCAAAGGCCCTTGACCGTTGGTTTGCCGACGAGAGGGAAAATGAAAAGGAGGTTTTCAAGAAATACTACCATCTCTCAAAACTGGAGGTCTTCGACACTCCAGATGACGGAATCGAAGACTTAAAGACCCTAACATTTACTGACGGTCACATTTCTCCCTACGACAACATATTCAAGGAGGCCGGAAGAAAATCGGGCCTTGACTGGCGTCTGATCGCGGCAATAGCATACGTAGAGTCGCATTTCGACGCAGACGTGACAAGCTGGGCCGGCGCTCTCGGAATCATGCAGGTTATGCCCCGCACTGCTACCTCTCATGGTTACACTCCGGAGGAAATGCTTAATCCGGCAAAGTGCGTCGACGTGGCCGTGAAGACTCTCTCCGACCTCAACTCGATGTTCGAGAAAAGGGTGCCTGATATCACGGAAAGGGAAAACTTTATCCTCGCATCCTACAATTCCGGTCCGGGACATGTTCTCGATGCCATGGCTCTGGCGGAAAAATACGGACTTAAATCCCATACATGGGATGATAACGTCGAGGTAGCTGCGATTATGAAATCAAAACCGGCCTACTACCGTGATCCAGTAGTGAAAAATGGTTATTTCCGAGGAAAGGAAACCGTGAATTTCGTTCATAAGGTGCAGTCGGCATACACATACTTCAAAGACAGGACTTAATGCAGTTCAAAACTTATTTTGAATAATTCATAATATAAACACGGTTCAGGGCAAAATGAACCGTGTTTTTTTGTCGGATTATCAAATATTTATTATCTTTGCATTATATTACATCTTAAATCCTATTCGAATAGACCTTATGCGACAAAACCTAACGACTTTGCTGACAGCGGCACTTCTCGCCGGGTCGGCCTCATTCGGCCTCTCCGCACAGGTGACGCTGAATTTTGATGCCGCGAGACGCGGCCCGATGATAAGTCCACTGCAATACGGCATCTTCTACGAGGAAATCAACAACGCCGGAGATGGCGGCCTTTATGCGGAACTCATCCGCAACAGATGCTTCGAAGATGCATCCACTCCCGACTATTGGTCCGCTGTCGGGGACGCGTCGATGTCCATAACGCGAAGCGGCCTTATGAATGAAAATCGACGCGCAGCCCTCCAACTTAAACTGAGCGGAGCCGACGCAGGCATCTCCAACACAGGTTATTGGGGAATACCGGTCCATTCCGGAGAGAAATTCAAGCTCTCCGTATGGCTCAAAAGCGACAATGGATATAAGGGTACTCTTACTGCATCCATCTCGGAAGAGAATTCGCCTGCAGCCACAGGATCAGCTGAAATAGAACTTGACGGAAAATGGAAGAAAATCACTCTGGATGTGAATGCTCCGGAGACGGCCAGATATGTAGGAAAAGGTAAATTCAACCTTACGTTCAGCCACTCCGGATCCTTGACCGTAGGTATGGTCAGTCTTTTCCCTAAGACGTATAATGACCGAGAAAACGGCTGCCGTGAAGACCTTGCCATGATGCTTGAAGGACTGAAACCTAAGTTCGTGCGCTTTCCCGGTGGGTGCTACATCGAGGGTGACGGCACTCTCGAGGGGCAAAGGAGATTTGAATGGAAGAAGACTATCGGACCCATCGAGGAGCGTCCCGGACATTTCAACGCCAACTGGGGCTATCCTTCCACCGACGGACTCGGATTCCATGAATTCCTCCAGCTGACCGAAGACCTGGGTGCGGAACCTCTGTTTGTAGTCAACGTAGGAATCGGCCATGGATGGATAAAGGACTACACGGATATCGATGAATATATCCAGGAAGCGCTTGACGCTCTGGAATACTGCAACGGCGACGTCACAACATTCTGGGGTGCAAAACGCGCGGAAAACGGCCATCCGGAACCCTTCAATATGCGTCTGCTCGAAATCGGAAACGAAAACTACAATTTTGATGACGACCGGAGCGACCACTACCCTGAACGCTACAAAGCATTCTACGATGCAATCAAAGCTAAGTACCCCGAAGTGACGCTTATCGGAAACGTTGAAGCTTGGGGAACCGACAATCCCTCCTGGCGTAACTCATTCCCAGTAGAAATAGTAGATGAACACTATTATCGCACACCGAAATGGTTTGAACAGCGATATTGCAAGTATGACTCTTACGACCGGAGCGGACCAAAGGTATACGTCGGTGAATATGCAGTGACAGACGGATTTGGCACCAACGGACATCTCCGCGCTGCCCTCGGCGAGGCCGTCTACATGCAGGGCCTGGAAAACAATTCCGACATATGCGTGATGGCATCTTACGCTCCTATCTTCTATCACGAGGAGCGAGGGGGAGGATGGCTTCCCGATATGATCCGATTCAACCACGAGTCATGTTTCGGAACACCATCCTACTATGTCCAGCAGCTTATGCCAAGCTATCTTGGCAAACAGAACGTGAAATGGACGGAAGCCGGAAACATAGTCAACGGAGGAGAAAACAAGATAGGCCTATCGTCATGGTCTACCACAGTTACATACGACAATATCCGAGTAACTGACCTTGAAGGAAACGTTCTCCTACAGGAGGATTTCTCCGGCGAGGCTCCCGAATGGGACCTTCCTTCTTCTAACTGGAGCATCAAGGATGGGCAGTTGACACAACAGAGCGGTTCAGAACAGGGTCGTATTGCATTCTGCAATACTGTGCTTCCGTCAAGCTATGTGCTCGAACTTGACGCCACAAAGAAGTCAGGAGCAGAAGGATTCCTCGTGGCGGTCAATCTCGCTGACCGCGACAACTACATATGGTGGAACATAGGCGGATGGAACAACGGGCAGAACGGACTTCAGGTATGTGCTAACGGAGCGAAATCCGACTACGATCTCAAATCGGGAAATATTGAGACAGGTCGCACCTACCGTGTGCGTATGGAAGTGGAGGGCACACGGATAAAGTGTTATCTTGACGGCGAGCTAATCCACGACCTCACCCTGCCTTCCGAAAGAAAAATCTATGTTTCTTCTTCTATAGACGATGACAAGCAGGTAATGTATGTAAAACTTGTCAATACCCGCGAGGAGTCTACCGAGGTAAAACTCACAATGGCGAACGCCGTTATGGAAAGAGTAAGCATAGAGCAGCTGGGAGGCTTGGAAGCGACTGCCGAGAACTCTATGGATAATCCCAGAAATGTGTTCCCGACGGGATTGGACTGCGGAATAGCCGAAGACAATACCTTAACATACAGTGCACCAGGTAATTCCCTATCTATCATCACCATATCACTTTCTGACATCAACTATGAACCGGCAACCCATAAGAAAGCGACAGCAGAGCAGATGCAGACTCTGGAAAAGGAACTCGAATCCATAGCCAGAAAACTGAAATGGCTGCATCAGTCGACTCCGCTGCCCGTGATGACTCCTTCCGGAACAGAACTTAAATGGGAGATAGCAACTGATGGAGGAGGAATGTTCAGGTATAGATTGACATCCAATCGGCATTCGGCACAACTTATGATAAAAGAACCGAATACTTCCGACAAGGTGATAGAAGCGGACCCTATCGGTGCCTACGCAAAATTCCCGGATGGTGCAGAGGGTTACATTATCTGTCCCGTATCCTTGGCACCTGCCGACGAATGGTATGGCTACCTCTACACATATATGAATTCCGGAAAGGAAATCACAAACATGGCTCTTGGATCAAAGGAAGGAATGGGCAAGAGGTTTGACCAGCTCCTTGACGGTGAGGAAATCTTCAATACCGCGGAACTCGCTTCTATCGAAGGGGGGACACGCGACGCATATCTGGGGCGCGGTCAGAAGCAGCATGAATACCTGATGACCACCACCGACATGTGCAACGCGAAGAGCGGGAAATGGAACAATTACGGAATGGATCTCCTGCGCAGCAACGATCTCGTGCATTGGGAAAGCTCCGTATTCGACTTCAGAAAGGGCAAATCCATATTCTCAGACAGCGACGCAACTACAGACTGCTACAAGAGCGATGAAGAATACGCCAAAATCGACCGCGTATGGGCTCCTCAGTTCATATGGGACTCTGCCGCCAATAACGGAGAGGGTGCGTATTTGATCTACTATTCACTCCTTTCAGGCAACGAATGGGACCATTACGACCGCCTCTATTATTCTTACGCCGACAAGGACTTCAAGACCCTCACCCAGCCGCGTCTCCTTATGGATCCGGGAGTATCACTGATAGATGCGGACATCGTCTTTAACGAGTACGACGGACTCTACCACATGCTTGTGAAGCGTACCGGCACCGGAGCCGCCACGACAGGAATATATGAATACACCTCTCCATCCCTAACAGAATCTGACTGGACCGAGATTGGACGCATGGACAATATGGACACGTCCGGTATCGAGGCTCCTACCCAGATAAGGCGTATCGGCGAGGATGTCTACAATATGTACTTCATGTGTTTCGACACGAAAGACTACAGCTATAAGGTAGCTGATATGGACCATGACGGACTCAAGACAGGTCTTCCTGTTAAGATGGCAGGAACCGGAGCATTCCAGCATGGATCTGTGATTTACGTGGATAAGGATGAATTCGACATGCTTCAGCTCTACAGCGATGTCAAGGGACTTCTCCGTCAGGCCAAAGCAGCCATGGAGTCGGGGACGACGGCCTCATTCAATGAAGCGATCGAATTTACTGAAAAGGTGATAGCCGACAACCGTACAGTGTCGGCACTGCTCGAGAATCTTCCCGCCGCCTACGATATGCTGGTGGAAGCCACAGGCAAGTATCTTGCTGAGGGCGAAAGACTCGACAACGGATATATCGACATCACCCGCCTCCTGCAGAATCCTAAGTTTGACAAAGACAGCAGTTCAGGTTGGAGCGGCACACCTTTCACAGCTGTCTCCAACAACGTGGCAGAGCACTTCAGCCGCGTCTTCGATACCTATCAGGTGCTCAAGGCTATGCCGGCGGGCAGCTACAGACTCGAGGCGCAGGCTTTCTACCGTTACGGTCTGCCGGCAGTAGCTCAGCCGGCCCATAAGGATGGCTCGGAAGAGATACTCGCCTCCCTCTACATCAATGACAGCACCGCGCCCGTGATGTCGCTCTACGACGAGGAATACTCCAACTATCCCAACAATATGTATGGAGCGAGCGTCGCATTCAACAACGATCATAAATACAACGGCAACGCTGTAGAATTGATAATGCCGGAAGCCGGAGACATCCGTGCGGGAATCCGAAAGCTTGATATGGTGGACGGTGACTGGACAATCTTCGATAACTTCCGTCTCTACTACAAACCGGAACTCACCTCAGTTTCTGAGATAGGAATCAATCCGGAAACCATCGTAAACGTGTATTCTACCGACGGAACAGTTGTCAAGTCAAATGTTAATGCAGCCGAAGCTGTCATCGGCCTCGATAAAGGAATCTACCTTATCGGCAACAGGAAAGTTGTTGTGAAGTAATCATATTCGTTAGATAAAATTTGAGCGGGCCTCAGTAGAGGTCCGCTCAAAATTTTTATTGTCGTCGATAATCTATTTGCAAAGGAGCGACAGCAGCCACATTCGCTGCTCCCTCTGGTATTGGAGCTCGAGAAGATCGAGATGCGCCTCGCTAAACCAGCTTCGTTCCTGCAGATAATCTGTCAGAGACAGTTCGCCGCCCCTATAGGCCTTCAACAGAAGTGTATTGTAATCAGTTGTCGCGAATACCTCCATCGGAACCTTAAGGGCCTGATCGATAAGCTGCACCTCATCATATAGAGCCGTTATCTCCGACTCCACCTTATCGGTCGTGACTGTCACCTGATATTCTGCTACTGCCTTCGCAGCCTGGGCCGCCTTTACCTTACCTCGGTTGGAGAATAATGGTATCGAAACTCCCAGTGTCGCTCCATTGAAATGCATGGCATCCTCGAAGTCATGATGATAACCTACAGAAATACTTGGAAGTCCCTCTGCCTTGGCGACACCAATACTCCTTTCGGCTACCTCAAGCTCTGAGATCGCCTTCTTCAATTCCGGATTGGTCCGAGCCTCTTCCAGATACTCCTCAAGAGAATGAGTCGGAGTCATCACCCACTCCCTGTCGATGCTGTTGAGCAGCGCCGTGCAGTCATATCCTCCGTTGAGTGTCTTTAGACTACCCGCGCTTCCGCTCTTCTCTGCCTCGAGATTGGCGATGAGAGTGTTGACCCTTCCCTGCTCGAGGGTGATTTTCGACAAGTCGAGACGCGACATCTGTCCTCCTTTGGTTGCCCTGAGGGCCGCGCTGTGGAGTGAATCCGTGGCTGTCTTGATATTACGCATCATTCCTATCCTTCGTTCGGCATAGAGGTAGGTCCCTATTTCCTTCAGAATCTCAATATATTTTTCATATACTCCGGCGTCAGCCTCAGCCGCGTTGGCATTTCTCATGGCCTTGCCGAGCTCTCCTCGCGATTTGTAGACTCCGGGCCATTCCATCTCATATCCTATAGCCACGTTCCAGCGGTTGTCGACACCCTCAGGCATCCACATATAGTCTCCTTCTACTGTTGGATCAGGGGCATTGGCGAGTGTACGGGTCTCAAGGTCTTTCGCATTCTGAGCTACCGCGATTTGAAGTCGGTCGCCGTTACGGCTCAGTATGGCATTGGCTGCCTCCTGGGGAGTTATGGCGTATGAGCCGACAGCCATAAAGGCTGCCGGCATTAACGCTATGCAATATCTTTTCTTCATGTTCAGTTAAATCGTTTATAGCAGCTTAGGAAACCGAAGATTTCCGTTGTTTTCTTTCCTGAATCTTCCGATAAAACACCGGAACTATGAAAATGTTTAGAAGCGTGCTGCTTATCAGACCGCCCAATATCACGATAGCGAGCGGCGACTGAATTTCATTTCCCGGCTCTCCTCCCCTCACGGCAATCGGCACAAGCGCCAGGGCAGATGTGAGAGCGGTCATTATTATTGGCAAGAGTCGATCGGCCGAGCCTTTCCTTACGGTCTCCTCTATCCCCGCTCCATCGGCACGCAGACGGTTATATCTTGAGATAAGAAGCATTCCGTTTCGGGTGGAAATACCCATGAGGGAAATGAATCCTATGATGGCTGGAATATTTACCTCTCCTGTAGTGACCCGAAGAATAAGGATTCCTCCAATCAGGGCGAGAGGCATGTTGATAAGAATCGTAAAGGACTCGGCCACACTCTTGAACTCCGAATAGATCAGGAAGAATATCACTATCAGGGCAAGCACTGACGTCAAGGCAAGCATTCGCGAAGCCGCCTCCTCGTTCTCAAACTGGCCACCGTAAGTGACGAAATATCCCTCAGGCATCTCGACGTGCTCTGCTACAAGTCCCTTGATCTCATCTACAGCTCCTTTCAGGTCGCGTCCGTCGACGTTGGCCGAGACGGTCAGCAAGCGGCTGACGTTCTCACGGTTGATTGTGTTCGGTCCGCTTCCAACCTTCACATCGGCTACGTATGACAGGGGAATCATTCCGACGTTGCTGTCGATCATGAGGTCTTCTATCCTTTCCTTCGTATCACGTCTGGTGTCCTCTACCTTGACCGTCAGATCGTAAGGCCTGTTTCCTACAAAAACCTGACTTACGACTTCGCCTCCTATCGCCATCTGGACATAACGACTGAACTCGGGAATAGTGATGCCGTATCTAGCGAGCATTTCCCTGCGCGGGACTATGTCGAGCTGAGGACGAGAGATCTGCTGCTCAACATTGACATCCACAATTCCTTCCACCTCCTTCATTTCGGCTCCTATCTGCTGACCTATGGCGTAAAGCCGGTCAAGATCATCACCAAACACCTTGACGGCGATCTGGGCCTGCGCTCCGCTAAGCATGGCGTCTATACGGTGAGAGATAGGTTGTCCGATCTCCACATTCACACCCGGCAGCTGAGCGAGCTTCTCACGCAACTCCCTCGCCACCTCTTTCTTACTCCTCCCCTTGTCGAGCACATAGGGCACCTCCATCTCAGAGGTATTCACGCCAAGTGCATGCTCGTCGAGTTCCGCACGTCCCGTCTTTCGGGCTACATTTCGCACCTCGGGCACTGAAAGGATCAGCCTCTCAGCAGCTATTCCCATACTGTCGCTCTGCTCAAGCGATATTCCGGGCATTGCGCTGACATTGATGGTAAAGCTCCCTTCGTTGAAACCAGGAAGAAAACTGCGGCCTAGAGTGAAGAACACACCTATCGATGCCATTAAAAGCACCGCAGTGCCTATGACCCACGGACGCGGACACGACAGCACCCTGTCGAGAGCCTTCGAATATCGCTCGCGAAGCCAGCGTGCTGTCTTAGGTTCCTTGTTGAGTTCCTTCTTTTCCTTGCTGGAATCTCCCGCAAGAAGATAGCTGCAGAGCACGGGAGTCAGAGTTAGTGCGACTACAGTAGACGCGGCAAGTGCCACGATGAAAGCGATGCCGAGCGGCTTCAACAGACGTCCTTCGATACCGCTCAGAAAGAAAAGCGGCAGGAATGAAGCTATGATGATGAGCGTGGAGTTTAGGATGGGCTTGCGCACCTCGCGCGATGCTTCGAAAACCACTTTTATTACCGGAAGACGTGACTCCCCTTCTCTTCCCGCATTCTCACGTAGACGCTTGTAGACATTTTCGACATCGACGATTGCATCGTCTACGAGTGATCCTATGGCTATAGCTATGCCGCCGAGGGTCATAGTGTTGATTGTGAAGCCCATGAAATAAAGGGCGATAACCGCGATAATGATTGAGAGGGGAATCGCCACCACCGAAATCACGGTCGTCTTAAGGTTCATCAGAAAGAAAAAGAGCACTATTATAACGAAGAGAGCTCCTTCAAGAAGGGACTGCTGTAGATTGCTGACTGACGTGTGGATGAACTCGCTCTGATTGAAAATCCCCGTATCGATACTTACTCCTGCAGGTAGCGATGGTCGCAGACGGTCGAGCTCCCTGTGTATTTCCTCAGTCAGCTCTATTGAGCCTGCACCAGGCTGCTTAGTGACAGTCACGAGAACCGCCGGTTGCGTACGCAGCGTGGCAGTGCCGATTTTAGGAGTCTTCGGACCGACTTTCACATCGGCTATGTCGGATAGTTTCACTGTCGCTCCCGAGTCTGTCCTTACAGCCGCGCCTCCCAGTTCCTCGATGTCTATGGTGGATATCACTCCCTTTATAAGGTATTCGTTGCCGTATTCGTATGTAGTGCCTCCTGAGGAGTTGACATTCATGTTTTCAGTGGCTTCCGCCACATCGGAAAGCGACACACCGAAATGACGCATCTTCTCCGGCTGGAGCAAGATCTGGTATTCGAGTTCATCGCCTCCTATCACCGACACCTGGCTTACTCCTGCGAGCGACAGCAGGCGTGGTCTTATTGTCCGGTCAGCCAGACTGCGGAGCTCGCCGAGAGTGATATCATCAGCCGTTAGACCGATGATCATGATCTCGCCGAGAATCGACGACTGCGGTCCCATCACAGGAGTCCCTACAGTAGTCGGCAGACTCCCTTCGATTCCGGACAGGCGCTCGCTGACAGTCTGTCGCGCACGGTACGGATCTGTATTCCAGTCAAACTCTACCCAGACTACTGAAAAGCCTGTGGCAGAACTTGAGCGCACGCGACGCACACCCGAAGCACCGTTGACAGCTGTCTCTATCGGATAGGTGACAGCCCGCTCCACTTCTTCAGGAGCGAGGCCGGAAGCTTCAGTCATAATCGCTACGGTAGGAGCATTAAGATCGGGAAAGATATCTATTTCCGTGCGTACAAGCACGAAAAGACCGGCTATGATGGTGGCGCACGCTGCCAGTAGCACCACAAGCCTGTTGGTCAGCGACCAGTTGATTATCTTATTCAGCATACTGAATGAGAGATTAATGGTTGTGTGTATGGCCTGGAACGGCAGTAGCGGAAGTCTCGGCCATCCTTACCACCTGCGCTCCCTTCACCACTACATCCTCGCCCGGATGCAATCCGGAGAGCACTTCCACCCTCTTTCCGTCGGATGCTCCTAAAGTGACGACATGCTTTATGAAATGTCCATCGCCATGAGCTGCATAGACGCATTTGTTTCCGTTGATCTCGACGACAGCCTCTTTCGGGACTGAAAGCACATCATGACGTTCTCCTGACTTGAGGAATACCTCAGCGAAAGCCCCCGGAGCCACGCTGCCGTTATTGCTGAAGGAGAAATAAACAGGGATATAGCCGTTCTCCGACACCGAGCTTCCACTGTTGGAAATCATCTTTCCGCCGAGTTCTTCAATCGAAAGAGTCTCCTCGCTCGAAGCAGGACGGAAATTGGCGGTCGTCACTCCCGCGAGTCTGCCTATGTATTTTTCTGGAACGTCAGCGCGCAGTGTGAGAGTGGTATTGCCGCTGACCACGGCGATACGCTGACCAATCTCCACATATTCGCCCGACCTCGCGAGAAGCTGGGTGATGACTCCACCTTTCGGACTTGCGACACTGGCGCTGCCTTGCCTTGAGGTCTTTACGGCGGCCTCGGCTTCCTCGTAGGCGCGGAGTGCGTTGTTGTATTCCTCGGTGCTTACTATGCCGTCGTCATGAAGCGGCTTTAGGCGGTCGAGCTCACGCTTTGCCGCATTGCGTGCGGTAACGGCCTGGACCGTGGGGTCGCCCCCTTGCACGTTGGATGCTGAGATGGAGCCGATCGATGCTCCGGCTCCTACTCTCACACCGACGTTCACGTTAGGCGACAAAGTCAGGATACCGTTGCGCGTGGCTGTCGCAACTCCCTCGTCCGAAGCCTTGGATTCTATCCGGCCGGATACTACGGTCACTTCCGAGAAAGACGAAGGATCAATCCTCTCCGTCACTACTCCGAATCTATCTGCCTGCTCTTTCTTCAGCTCAATAAGTGCGCTGTGGTCATGTCCCTCATGAGAATCTCCATCATGGTCATGATCCTCATCATGATCTTTATGGTCATGATCCTCATGATCATGGTCATGGCCTTCGTGATCATGGTCGTGCCCTTCATGGCTCTCGGTTTCTTCTTTGTGGCCGTCACTCTGTCCGCAGCTTACGGAAGCTGCGCTCCAAGTAAGGGCGGCGAAAACAAGGACCGGTATCTTCAGATATATCTTTTTCATTTCGGCTATAACTTTTTCGTTTTGCAAAATTAGCAAAAATATCTCGCAACTTAGTTGCAAAACACAAAAAAAACGGCTCCGCAGCGTATCGGAACCGTTTTCTATCTTTCAGACGGCTATCAGAAGGGGAAATTGATGCCCATATGAACGTCGAAGTTTTTGCTGAGAGGATAGCTGTTCTTGTCAAGCTTGATCGCAGCATAGTCCATACCGATTAGGAAATTGAATCCCTTGTTGCCGAGGCTGAGCAGGAAACCATAGTTAGCACCGTATGTACCGGCGGCGCCGCTAAGCGATACTGCTACGCCCTTTACGGGTTCTACATTGGCAGACAGACGGAACTCAGTAGCCGGGAAGCGTGAGCTGAGGCTTGTAGTGTTGAGAAGGCCGAAATGCAGTTTGCTATACAATGGGAAGGTGTAGTCGACGCCTGCTCGGAAATTACCCATCAGCGAAGTAGAAGAACTGCCTGATGAGATCTCAGTCAATTCATACAGGGGAGAAAGGGCATCTACAAACTTGTCCCAGCTTTCTCCGTCATCGCCTATTGCTATGGGGTGAGCGACAGTTTCGAATGTCTTGGTGCCTCCGGTCGAAGCTTCCTGCACCTTGCTGTAGGAGATGACACCGAGGTCTGTGAAAGCGAGAGAGAAGTTGAAATCGTTCCATTCATAGGTAGCACCGAGGTCAACTCCAAACCCGAATCCGTTGATTCCAAACTTGATGTCGTCCGTATTTACACCGCTTACATAACGTGCCCCTGTTCGGTCGTTTCTATCAGTGTCATATCTTAAGCCGTCCATTCCCAAGCGGAGGCGTGCGTTTGACATTGCCCGCCAGTTGTTGCCATCAGCGAGGTCGAGCTTCAGTTCGTTGAATTCGGCCTCCGCGAAACCGACGGGAAGGAGAAACTTCAGGCTGGCGCCGGCACGCAGTCCAGGCACTTGCTTGATCTCGCGCGAATGATTGAGCGCTATCTCTGCATAGGCCTCTGCCTTCATGTGAAGGTCCTTAATGTCGTATGTCTTATTGCCGATACCTTCCTTTGCGAGCGAGAATATGCTCTTTGGAAGGGAGAAGCTTGCGTTTTCCTTAACGTTGATCGCCACGTTGTTGTATCCGCCGAAAGCCTTGAAGCCAACCTGGATTATACCCATTTCAAGGCCCTGCGAAATACGATTTACGTTTTTGATCTTACTTAGAGCGTCTTTAGCATCTATATTGGGATTGGTAAAGAGCACCGTCTTTCCGTTGAGGGGATAGAGCACGTCGGTGGGTCCGAGGTTGGAGTTTACGCTTACGTTCAGGTTGCCGAGCGCAGGAAATCCTACATAACTGTTGCGGTTGCCTAAAGCGGGGTTCATCTGCCACCTCATGTTATAGTTCTCCATGAAGTAGCCGGTGGCTGCTTCCTGAGCCGAAGCGCTTATTACGGCTGCTGCTGCGAAGGAAATAGCGATTAGTTTCTTATTTATGGTGTTCATCTTAGTCTATTGCTGAAAGTTAGAAATCCGTATCATAGTATCCTGCTACCGTCACACTCA
>JAIDTS010000553.1 GCA_029060585.1 Muribaculaceae bacterium | reverse complement strand
CAAGATGAGATTAGTCGACTTATTGCCGGGTGAAACCGGTGTCATAACAAAGATTCTCGGACACGGGGCATTCCGTAAACGCGTTATGGAAATGGGGTTTGTAAGGAGTAGAGAAGTGACATGCATGCTCAATGCACCTCTGCAAGATCCCGTAAAGTACGCACTTATGGACTATGAAGTGTCTTTGCGACGTAATGAAGCATCCATGATTGAGATTATGCCAGTCCACGAATGGCACGAACATGAGCCGGATGCGGAAAAGGCAGAGAAAAAGGCAACCGCCCTTCATGATGAAAATGCGTCGCACGCAGTTCGCCACGACAAAATAATAAATGTCGCTCTTCTTGGAAATCCGAATTGTGGAAAGACATCGCTTTTCAATATAGTGAGTGGCGCCAACGAGCATGTAGGTAACTATGCAGGAGTCACGGTAGATGCCAAGAAAGGTCACTTGAATTATAAAGGATATAGAATCAATATCGTCGACTTACCTGGGACATATTCCCTTTCCGCCTACAGTCCGGAGGAGCAATATGTGGTTAGATACCTTCGAGATGAGACACCGGATGTCATGGTCAACGTAATAGTTGCCTCCAACCTTGAGCGTAATCTATATATGACAACGGAACTTATTGACATGAATCGTCCAATGGTGATTGCACTCAATATGTTTGACGAGCTTGAGAAATCAGGAGCCAATCTCAGATACCAGGAACTCGGCGCTATGCTCGGTGTGCCTATCGTACCTACCGTAGCTTCTACCGGCAGAGGGGTGAATAAACTGCTTGATACAATCATCGAAGTTTATGAAATGAAGCATCCAGATACGAGACACATACATGTGAAGATGAGTCCTGAAATAGAGACCGGCGTGGATGTCCTTCGCTCCGACCTAAAATCAGCACAGAATATTCCTCAGCATTTTGCCACCCGCTATCTTGCAATAAAACTTCTCGAAGGAGATCCTGAGGCTGAGCTTCTGATCCGCAACAGTCCAGATTACGACAGAATTATTGCAGACCGTGACAGAGTGGCAGCTAAAATAAAAGAAGAGATCAACGAGGACGTACAGACAGCTATCGCAGCAAACAAGTACGGTTTTATTCAGGGTGCTCTTGCAGAAACACTGGAAGGAGACCTTGCCCATGAGGAGAAAACCACAAAGATCATAGACACGCTTGTGACTAACAAGCTTTTCGGATTCCCTATATTTCTCCTCGCTATGTTCTTTATATTCTGGTGTACGTTCGAGCTTGGTTCGTATCCTATGGAATGGATAGAGGATATCGTAGCATGGATTTCACAGATTGTCACAGAATTCATGCCATCCGGACCTCTGAAAGACCTGATAGTCGACGGTATTATCGGAGGAGTGGGAGGAGTTATTGTCTTTCTTCCTAATATCCTTATACTATATTTCTTTATATCGTTTATGGAGGATTCCGGATATATGGCTCGTGTGGCTTTTATTATGGATAAGCTTATGCACAAAATGGGACTTCACGGCAAAAGTTTCATTCCTCTTGTGACAGGTTTCGGCTGCAATGTGCCCGCAATAATGTCGACGCGCATCATTGAGAGTAGTTCAAGCAGGCTCATAACTATCCTTATACTTCCTTTCATGTCCTGTTCGGCAAGACTTCCGATATATGTGCTTCTTGCGGGAGCCTTCTTTCCCCGGCACGGGGCTCTTGTATTCTTCGGCCTCTATCTTCTCGGAATAATTGTAGCCATACTTACTGCTAAGCTTCTCAGGAAGTTCTGGTTCAAGGCTGACGAAACTCCTTTTGTAATGGAGTTGCCTCCTTACAGGGTCCCGACATATAAATCTGTAGTAAGAAATATGTGGTCGAAAGCAAAACAGTATCTTCAAAAGATGGGAGGCCTCATTCTCGTTGCATCCATTATAATTTGGGCTTTGTCGTATTTCCCTCAATATTCTTTTGAGGAAGTGGCACTTACATATGTGGAGAGTACGATAGCAGAGATGCCTGAGAGTGAGCGAGCCGAGAAGTCGGATGATGAGATAAGAGAGCTCGTGCTTCACACATATCAACAGGAACACTCAATTCTTGGAAATATCGGTAAGTTCTGTGAGCCTGTGGTGCGTCCTATGGAGCTCGGATGGCAGTCATGCGTATCGCTCATCGCAGGTATGGCGGCTAAGGAAGTAGTTGTATCCACGATGGGTGTGCTCTACGTAGGCGATGACGATGCCGATGCGCTGAGCGTACGCCTAAGGACACCGTCACCACTTACCGGAAAAGCTCCCTTCACAACCGCATCTGCTATAGCATTTCTCGTATTTGTCTTGCTGTATTTTCCTTGTATAGCTACTTTGACGGCTACTGTCAGGGAAACCGGAAGCTGGCGCTATGGCCTCTTTTCTCTATTCTACAACACTATCCTCGCATGGATTCTTGCGGTTATCGCCTTTAATATCTCAAATTTCTTCGCGTAGAGAATTCTTAGTTTTCATACTTAAAAGTAATGTTTTCCGTTATAAAATATATGATACGGAAAACATTACTTTTTTTCTTTATTTCCGGATGCCTTGTGGCACCCGCTTTTTCCCAATCTCTGGTGTTTTCAGGCAACTCGCTCAGGGTGATTGAGGAGACCCCAGAGAAATCCACGGGGCTTGAAAAGATTTATGTGCTCTACTCCACAGAGGGAGTCACTGTGTCATACACTTCTTCTGCTGGCAGTCACATCAATTGGCTCAAATATGGAAACCTCGGTGGAGGACATGCCGAAGAGGTGCCTTCTACTCAGAATGGCAATACAAGCACTCTTGCCTCCCTCGAAGGAGACAAGGGATATATCGTTGAAGACGGCGATCGAAGATATTGCTTCTGGATAACCAACTATCTTCCTCACAGGCTAAGACTCCAGTCTGCGAATCCGGCTCCGGAACAGGAGTGCGGCGTTTCAGTCCTCAATGTGACGGGGTCTGGTGATCCTATCAGATATTTTACCATCAACGGCATGCAGAAGACTCTCAATCAGGAGATCACCGTGGAGTATACGACTCAGGAATGGAGTGAAAAACTCAATCCGTCCAACTTCGAGAGCGTTGAAATTTTAAGAGAATTTGAAAGTCTGCAGCCGGAATACCGCCTCACGCCTCCAAACTACTGCCGCACGACTTTCAGGATTACAGGTGATAAATTCCTGAAAGCTTGGAACTGGGAAGAGTCAGTCGAGACTGTCATAGTGGAACCAAACTCGGTAGATGCCCGAACTTTCGCAACTCAGCTTAACGAATCATCGGATAAAGAAGAAGAAACTGAGCAACAGGGGAGCAATCAGATTGGGAGTGGGAATTTTGATGGATTAGGTGGTTCAGCACCTTGTGAGATTAAGTTTGAGGCATATGTTACGGACGGAGTTATCCATCACGAATGGCAACTTACGAGAGATCCATCGTTTGAAGAAATCGATTACCGTTTCACTCAACAGGACCTTGACTACACTTTTATGGAGGAAGGCACTCATTATTTACGCTACATCGGCAGTAACGCTGACGGAAGTTGTGAGTATGTAAGTGATACTTACGAAGTCACTATAGGAGAAAGCGACTTAAAAGTTCCCAATGCATTTTCGCCTAATGGTGACGGTGTGAACGACGAATGGAAAGTCGCATACAGATCTCTGCAGAGTTTCCAATGCTCGATTTTTGACCGTCAAGGACATCAAGTGTGTCATCTTACCTCACCCGAACAAGGTTGGGATGGTAAGATCCGCGGAAAGACCGTAGAATCCGGAGTATTCTTCTATGTAATAGAAGCAACAGGAACAGACGGAAAGAAATACAAAAAGAGCGGTGACATAAATATTGTAAAATTTATTGGACGCAACGGCACTACTTCGGGAGCAAATCAATAATGGCATGATATTTGTTATAGGTTTAGAAAAACACACTAAAAAATATGAATGAAGATATCAAGGCTGCGGACAGTATCGAGGTTTCCGGTGCGAGGGTCCACAACCTCAAGAATATAGACGTAACTATACCCCACAACTCCCTGAGTGTTATTACCGGACTCAGCGGTTGTGGAAAATCTTCGTTGGCTTTTGACACAATATTTGCTGAAGGCCAGCGCAGATATATAGAGACTTTCTCCGCTTATGCCCGAAACCTTCTCGGAAGCATGGTGCTTCCTGATTTAGATAAGATAACAGGACTAAATCAAGTGATCAGTAT
>JAIDTS010000552.1 GCA_029060585.1 Muribaculaceae bacterium | reverse complement strand
CTCTCTCCTACCGCGTAGCTCAGGAACCCCGACATAAGGGTCGCGGCATAAGCGATCAGCGCGGTCCATACCAGCATCTTCCCCGCGTCTTTCCCGATATCGGCGATAGCCGGAGCCACGAAGCCAAGGATGATAAGCGGAATCAGGAAGCCGAGAAACTGGCTGAATATAGCGTTGAAGGTCATGAAGATCCTTCCAGCCCATTCCGGAAAAAAATTGCCTGCCGCTATACCGAGCCCCATGGCTATGAGGATTTTCACCAGCAGATTGACACGTATCGGTTTCATATAGTTGATAATACTTATTTCAGAGCCCAGTCACTTCTGACTTTTCGTTTGTGCGCACAAAGTTAATGTTTTTTCCTCTCTTTTGCAAATTCCACCAAAAAATATCGGTTGATATAGCTAAAAATTCAACTATTATTGCTATATTTGCAGTCTAATAGTTTAAATTTAGGCTATGAATGATAATGTTTATATGCTTGCTGATGGCGAAATATGTCGCAGGATTGGCAAAAAAATAAGGGAATTACGGTTGCGTCAGAACATCACCCAGATGTCGCTTGCAGAGCAATCGCAGATTTCAGTGTCTTCGATCAAGAAGATTGAGAACGGTGAGATAGGCTCTTTTGACTCTCTGATGAGAGTACTGCGTATCCTGGGAGAACTTGATATATTCTCTCCACTACTTAAAGAAGAGGAGCTGAGTCCTAATGAATATCTTGAATTTATTGAGGCTAATAAGAAGAAACAGCGTAAAAGAGCAAAATCTACAATCAATACCAATACATTTATTAATCAAGAAGAATCTGAATGGTAGATATAGCAAAAGTCAACCTCTACGGACAACATATGGGCTCAGTCCGTTGGGACAGTAGCCGTAATATCGCATCTTTTGAATACGCAGATAGTTTCATAGGAAAGGGATTGGAACCTTCTCCTATCCTTATGCCTGTGCGGTATGGTCGTGTGTATTCGTTTGGTGATATAGGCCTTGATACTTTCAAAGGGCTTCCGGGATTGCTTGCGGATTCATTGCCAGACACATACGGTCGTGCCCTGTTTGACCGTTGGCTCGCCCTCACAGGTCGACATAGTAGTAATTCAGTTGAAACCCTTTGTTTTCTTGGCAAGCGCTGTATGGGTGCGTTGGAGTTTGAGCCAGCAATGGATACCCCATATAATGATGATGTAAAGATTGAACTGGACTCATTGGTGGAAGTTGCGAGTGAAGCATTAGCTGAGAAGGAAGTATTCGGCACAAATCTTTCAGCGGACAAGAAGGCTGCGATAGCGGAGATTGTACGTCTTGGTACTTCTGCC
Organism: Muribaculaceae bacterium; assembly: GCA_029060585.1. The sequence goes on along the minus strand of JAIDTS010000552.1, from coordinate 4,418 downwards.
GGAGGTCAGAGAGCCAAAGCGATTATCGCATATAATAAGGGAACTGGAGAAGTGAGGTCTGGACAGATTAATGCACCGGAAGGATTTGACTATTATCTTATAAAATTAGACGGTGTTAGTGCTGAAACTGGATTTCGTGAAACTCAAAATTTTGGAAGACTTGAATATTCGTTTTATTGTCTTGTAAAAGAATGTGGGATGGAAATGTCGGAATGCAGCCTTATTGAGGAAAACGGACGGGCACATTTCCTGACGAAACGATTTGACCGTGTAAACGGAGATAAGGTTCATATGCAAACCCTATGTGGAATCGCCCATTATGATTACCGTATGCCACGTTCATATTCTTACGAGCAAGCTTTCAATATAATGAGGACATTGCGTCTTCCTTATTCTCAGGCACAGGAGATGTTTCGTCGAATGGTTTTTAATGTCATTATAAGAAATCAAGACGACCATACTAAAAATATATCATTTCTCATGGATAGGGAAGGTAAATGGCGGCTTTCGCCTGCATACGACATGGGATTTAACTATAATCCCAAGGGAGATTGGACTTCAAAACATCAAATGTCGATAAACGGTAAGTTTGACAATATAACAAGACAAGACCTGCTTGAATTTGCACGTCGAAACAACATAAAGGAAGCACCTGAAATCATAGATAACATTAAAGATTCCGTTTCACGATGGCCGATAATAGCAAAGGAATGTGATGTCCCTCGCTCAATGATTGACGTAATATTGCCAGAAATGAAGCTTACCATTTGAATGAGCCTCACATTTCATCGGAAGCACCCGAAAAAAGCCTCACCTTCCGCGAGTTCTCGCCTCTGCCATTGAACTTCCCTTTAACTACCTCCGCAACTCAGAAAAAATGGGAGGTCTGATCCTTAGACCCCCATCTTCCAAAGGCGGTTTCCAACCGCCGAGAGCCATCCGGTCGATCATCCATTTATTGCGCAGCAGGTTTGTCGAAGGTGAAATTTACTGTTTATGCCCCCAAGCTTAATCAAGGCCCCAACAGTGTTGAGGGCGTAAGCCCGAAATCCCTCCCCCTCCCATCTCCAGTGTAATAGGCTATTTATTTTGCTCATATAGCTCCATCACCTCCGAATACGAGTGTAGCTGCCCGTTCAAACGCTTCATATTTATTGGTATTCGCATGTGGGCTCCCAAAGGTGTGTATTTCCCCAATTTTATATTAAGGCAATCTCTCTTTATGATGATTTCATTCCTCCTCATGTCCAGCACGGGTTCTCCGTCATCGTCCAATAAAGGTTGGTTGCGTTTACCAAAAGAATACCCTGTTATCTCATAATATCCATCTATGCCCTGATCAAACATTGGTATAAAATATTTTGCTTTTGAAATATCCCCAGATGGCATATTGAACATTGTGAAATCAGTCGCAATGTGATTGATGAATGAAGAATGCTCTTTCGAGAGATTTGGAATGCCATTTCTTGTCTGCTTTATTTCCTGATTGGTGACAAGGCCGAAAAGGAATAGTCCATCGGATGGTGTTTGGACAAGACTTACCGAAGACATAGATGTCTGTTCTGGTAGCAATGGCCGTGGATCTTGACTCAGGCTTTCTAACTCTACACGAGTAAAGGCGGTATCAACCAATTTCAGTACCTTGTTGTTCTCTTCTTCGATAAGTTTCCGCTCTTTCTCAGAAGTTGCTTTAGTGGGATCTGCCAAAGCAAGTGCGATGATTCCCTTATCTTCAGAATATGGAGCAAATACCTTTCCGATGATATCTGCGAAATGCTCCTTTAGCCATACCTCTGAGTCGATTCCCGGTTTGGCGCGCATCGCGTGGAAGTCATAGCGTTTGCTAAGCTCATCACGTATCTTGTCACGGAATATATTTCGCACCTTATCCCGCCATTGCTTCTTCTGCGCGGCATTGTCGCGCGCATAAAGCGACAAGACGAAGAGGAAGTTAACATCGTAGTGAGTGACGAGCAATGTGTCGCGGTCAAACAGACGGTTGATGTATTGACGTGATACATGTGTCTTTGCGGTCTTCTTCGTTTCCTCGATGTGATCGCTGTAGTTTAGGTCTTCCGGCACTGTTCCCGAAATGAAGAAGTTCGGAATGACATTGTATCCTTCCGTCACTTCATCACGAAGGCAAAAATCAGTTTCCCTGCGGTCATCCTGCTCAGCTTTCTCTCCGAAAAAGAGGTTGAGGTTCCATTGGATTACATTTCGGGCATATGTAAATTGTTTGGCAACGCTTTCCCGTCCTATCGAATTACGCTGCTTGTAGTATTTTGAATCTCCGATATAATAGGTGAACTTCTGCTGTTCCTCTTCACGTCTGGCTCGTGTCAGTGAATCCCATAGGAAGAGGTGGTCTACCTCCTTACCGTCTTCCTGCTTTTTGTTCAGACGGTCTGGGAATGTATGGTCACCGATCAGCTCATCAATCATAGTCTCAAAAACGATGTTGAAGTTCTTGGCAAGGAGGAACTCATTCATCTGAGATGCGATGCGTATCTGTTTCGACTGCTCGAAGAAGGCATAGCACAGGTTCCAGAGCTCCAGAGCCTTGTCGGAGAAGTACTTGTATTTGATTTGATGTAGTCGGCGAATACCTAGACCTTTGGTGAGGTATTGTTCAAATTTCTTTCCGGTGATTAGCTCATAGTTGACGTTGACTTCTATCGGGAATCCGTATTTATCGTGGATATAGTTGAGGATCGAGAAGAAGATGACTATCAGTTCCTCATCGAAGTTGACCATCCGCTTCTTATTGACTGGATTAAGGTAGATGGGAGCATTGTCCTGCACTACCATCTGACTCTTCGCGATTGTCCGTCCCCAGTTTATCTTATTGAAGCCGCTGTGTACGTTCTTGAGGATAAACATAAACCAATCCCGATTCTGTTTGGCAAAGTCGATAAGGGAAAGGAGTATGTCAAGATAGGTATTGGCTGTTTGTTTGCGTCCGCGACCTTGGCGGATTACGCTTTGATGCCTGATGATGGTATGGTCACGCCCCGATGTCTTGCAATCTTCGCGATATACAGCAATGGCTCTGTAGATCCAAACAGCAAGACCATAGATAAATTCACGCTCCTTAGTGGTTAGAGGGCTTCCGTCAGCTTCCAGGTCGATGATGTCTTCTGGTTTATGTCGTCCAAACACGAGCCCATCTTTCGAAGCATCAAGTACCACCTTAGGCAGAATGAACACACTTTCCCCCTCGGCGGCATGATAATAGTAGCCAACGTAGTTGACCCTCACCAGACCGTCAACAGGATCCAGCTCGTCAAAGTTAGGAAATAGCTTCCTGACCTTATCCACCGGATAGTCATGTTCCTCAATCAGCAGTTTCATTCTATAAATCAGAAAGATTCAATCATTTTGAGGTAAACAAAGCAATTATGCTTCGTAGCTCATTTTTACTCGGCATAAACATTAAGTCCCAGATTAAGACTTTGAGAAAGCAGCTTAAGGAAATTGATTTGAGTGGGCAGGTCGATTCCTTTTATTATGTAGTAATCCCCTGATTGTACATAAGAATATTGGGGATCGTCAATAATCCTCTGCGATTGTATCTTTGAGATTAGAGGCTCATCTCTTCTTACATATTGCTTTTGAGCTGCAATCGGGAATACCTTGTCCAATCCTATCTTTTGCAGAGCTTTTAGATATGTGTCAAATTGAGAATGTTCTTTCACAGTTGTTCCGTCCGGGAATTCAACTGTAAGTCTGCCTGTAGTCTTACGTGCAGCATCTTCAGACTCTAAGATTTCAGCATCCTCGATCTCGGTTATTTCGCTTTCAGTGGCTTTCGGTTCCAATCCCAGATTCAAAAGAAACTGTTCTATCTTCTCCTCAATTGCATGCCCCTGTTCATCGAAATAATCAGAGAATTCCATAGGAGTCCCATCTTCTCCTTTGAAGATATCATCGTCAAAGCCATAATCCTTATAGACATCTCCATATAAGAAGAAGAGAACCTTACTTAAAAACTTATAGGCGGGAATAATATACTTCCCATCAGCATTCTTGGTAGCCTTAGCGAAGAAGTACCCAAGTTTCTTATCCTCCTGCGAAGTGGTGGTTCCGATATGCTCATTGATCTTTTGAAGAAATTGCCACCAATCATACTCCTTGTCATTGACTGAAATGACATATCCCTTACCGTTATCCGCAATCTTGATGTACCTCCAGTCCCAACGACGCTTGAAAGCCGAATCAATTGGAAATAGCGACTGATCACTAGTATTCATCGTCGCCCAGATATAAAGGTTGTTAGGGAGAAGTAATTGCGTGCCTTTTTTGACTTCGCCAACGACATCCTTTCCATCGTAGAGAGCATTAATGGCATCGGCATTAGCTACCTTCAAATCATCAAAGACCTTGCCGAGTTCCTTACAGAGATCAGTATCCGCATG
>JAIDTS010000551.1 GCA_029060585.1 Muribaculaceae bacterium | reverse complement strand
CGGCGCAATATATTTTGAAGATGACTTTTGTATTTCTTTCGTCATGATGTCTGATCGGTCAATTGGATAGCAAAGATAATGATTATCCGTGACCTATGCAAGTAATCGAGGATTTTATTCGGGGTCGCCGTAGCGCTGGCGGAGTACTTCGTAGGCCGTGCCGGGACCTGTGGTGCGCATAAGGTCGTGGATGAGCTTGAGGTAGCTTTCGTTGTAGGTTCGGAGCGAGTCGGCAAGAGCGTTGGCATAAACGGTGTCGCCCTGCTCGCGGAGATACTTGATATGCTGTGATTGATTCCAATGCACCTTGTCATGGTCCTGCTTCAAGACTTTCCATGCCTGAAGAAGGTCATTCTGCGGAGTCCCGATGCCGCTCGATACGCTGTCTATGACGACTGTGATCTCGCCCGGTTCGGTGACGATAAGAAGGTCCTCCGTGCCGTAGCGCACGCGCTTGTCCATCGTCACGCGCGCGAGAAACTCACCCTTATGTCCGCGGAACTCGAACTTTCCGTTTTTAATCACCACTGAGTCGACGCCGATGCTGTCCTCATAAGCCTTAGTGCCATAAGGGACCAGAAAGACACGTTCACCGTCAAGACGCGACTGGGATGTAGATCCCTTGATCACATACTCATCCTTGTGGCCGCCGCAGCCGACCACGCCGGCACATACAAATGCAACTAAAAGATAAACCAGTTTTTTCATATTCTTATTTTAATTTTCGCAATATAATCTTCACAAGCTCTCTTAGTTTATCCCTCTATCTTCCATCCATCTATGCGGCGCGTCTCGGAAGAGAAGCTAACCCCTATCTTGAAGAGCCTGCGCCCATCAGTCGCAAACTTTCGGGCATACCCTTTTTCTTCGATCTGGCGGAGGGCCTCCTCGGGGGTGGCATCGTATTTCAGCTCTATGACGTAGATATATTTCGGGGTCTCAATCAGCAGGTCGATGCGCCCGTCGGAGGTATGCACCTCCGCCTTCGCGTCAATCCCTATCAGAGTCGTCAGTATGTAGAAGGCATTCTGGAAGTTGTTCTCGTTGTCGAGCTTAAGGTCGTAGGGAATGCCCGCGAAGTATGCATCGAGGCTCTTCATCATTTGCTCCGGGTCTCCGTTGCGGATACCTCTGGTGACACCGTCTATTACCGTCTTCACCGTTCCTCTTCGGGGTTTAAGATAGCACTTCAGCAGATCATTGAAAAGTCCTCTCTTCACCTCCTCGTTGGGAACTTTCAGGCGCACCTCTTCATACTCGTAGTCATAGTCAGCTATGGTGAGGTAGCCTGCCTGGTAGAGTAATGCTGTCGGATCGGCATTCAGAAGGTCAAGGCCTGCCAGATCATTGAGCCTCCAGCTTGCACAGAGGATCTGCTCAATATCAACGTCCGCATTGAATAGAGCCTCGGATATGACAGATGGGGCTCCGGTGTCGTTCCAATAGGTGCCGATCCTGCCCTCATACATCGACTTGAGCACCGACCATGGATTGTATATTTCACTTCCTTCCGGAGCGAACCGATAGCCGTCATAATTCTTCTTCAGCAGACGGCATGCCTCATCATAGGTCATCTTTCTATTGCCGGCAAGCCGATTGATTCCGATGTGAAAGTTTTCAAGCAATTCCTTCTCTGTGATGCCGCATATGTCGGCGAAATCATTGGAGAATGTTATGTCGTTTAGGTTATTGAGATCGGAGAAGACACTGAGCTTGCTGAAACGGCTGACTCCGGTCAGGAATACCAGCCTTATATGCTCTGCCGAGCTCTTAAAATTTGAATATATGCTTGCAAGCTTCACACGGTAATGCTCGAAGTTATCGTCCTTATTGAGGTTGCCGACGAGGGGTTTGTCGTATTCGTCCACGAGAATCACTACAGGTTTTCCCGTTTTCTCATGAGCTGACTTAATTATCGTACTGAATCTTTGGGAAAGATCTATATCCTTTACATCCACGTCATATTGTTTCTCCCAATCCCTGAAATGCCTATCAAGCACACCGTCAAGCATTCCTGTTTCGGCATACTTATCCGTGTTTAGGTCGAGATGCAGAACCGGATAGGACTCCCACTTCCAGTCTATGCCGTCGATGTAGAGTCCCTTGAAGAGCTCCCGTCTTCCCTCAAAGAAATATCTCAGTGTGGACAGAAACAGGCTCTTCCCGAAGCGTCGAGGACGCGCCAGAAAGTAATATTTGCTTCCACCAAGAATTTTTTCTACGTATGCGGTCTTGTCGATATACAGGTACCGACCTTCCCGCAATGACCTGAAGTCCTGATCACCTATGGCGTATCTCTCCTTATCTTCCATAATCCTACATTTTCCCACAAAGTTAACCTTTTTCCGCGGCTTTTGCAAATTTAACCAAACAATCTTATACCCTTCAACTTTCACTTGCGAAAGTTGAATCACGACCACCATGTGCACTCATCCATGTGATGTCCATCGTGGGTTGCACAGTTCGATTATTGACCTACATTCCGCTGACTCAACCGTAGAATACTTAGATATCATCAAGAATTACCGAAGGAGATATCCCCATTTGAGAAAAGGCAAAAAGTTTCTTTCCTAAATCCTTTACAGAGGCACCTATATGATATAGAGTGTCATCTATTATCATGAACCGGTCATGGATTTTATGTCTTGGCTCTTTCACTTCTATAGGAGGATACTGTCGATTATGACGCATAATGTCCAATTTAAGAGGGTCAGAAATACGATCAGTGTATATGATTGCATTGACTCCGGAATCTCTGTTATCAAGTAATGTTAATACTTTTGCATCAATATAGTTATCAATCAGAATAATTCTTCTTTTAGCCTGCTTAACAAGATCACACATAAATATATGCGCATCAAATATGCATCCATCAAATACAATTCCCTCTCTTGGAGGTAAGGAGGTCCTAACAAAGAAGTCAACTTTATCTTTCAGATCATCAAGCCTCCTGTCATGTTCAGAGAATCTATGATCAATACGAGACTCCATGTCTAATAAACGTTGATTGATACTGTATCCTCGAAGCAAGTACTCCTTCAAAACTTTATTGGCCCATTGTCTGAATTTTGTTGCATTTAGACTGTTGACCCTATATCCAACCGATAGTATCGCATCAAGATTATAGAATTTAGTGCTATAATTCTTGCCATCGGAAGCAGTATGTTCCAAAATGGAACATACTGAATTCTCTTCTAATTCACCGGTTTTGAATATATTAGATAAATGTTTAGTAATCGCAGGTCGCTTGGTTCCGAACAATTCAGCAATCTGTGACTGTGTAAGCCATACAGTTTCATTTTCGACTCTTACATCTAATGAAAATGTTGAATCAGGTTTGTAAAGAATAATTTCATTCTCGGAGAATGTTTTATGCTTTGATATCATTTCATTCTTATATATAAAAGATTTATAAGATTGATCTTTACCAACTTTCTTGAGCTATTATTATCCCAATCTTATATATGGTTTAATGAAATTGCTTTGGCTTTCGTGGAGTCTATTCTCTATATGTCTATAAAAAAAATCTCACTGAGGTAGCGTAGAAGACAACGTCAATAAGTCGAAACAGATTCTATTCTGCAAAAATACAATTTTTATGGAATATATGCAAGTATAAACAATCTCTTAAATGTAAAAAAGGATGCGTGCCGCTGGGACACGCATCCTTTTGAATATGTAGTAGTCTGAGATCACTTACCGAACGACCACCAAGTGCACTCTTTCCATGCTTCAGTGCCTTCAGGAGCATAGATGAGGATCAGTGATTCCGGTCCCATATAGCCAATTTCGAAGCTTGTAGGCATATGACCGCCTGTATTGATAGCGAACGGCCAGAGGATAGCACCTTCAGATGTATTGAGTGTGCCGATGCTGAATTTAGCTGGATTCGGAGTCAGGTCAATAGAGAATGAACCGGAACGGAGTTCGTTGCCGTCTTTGCCATAGACAGTGACAGAAGCATCCTCTACATTGAATACCATCTTAGATTCAGAATATTCCTCACCTTCAACATATGCTGCACCGGCGTGACCCATCTGGCTGGCGAAAGTGTCGGCACAACCACCGTCGTTGACACCGCAGCCCCACCAAGCGCCATTGATTTCGCCCGTGCCATTCTGGGAGCCGGCAAGATAACCTCCGTTACCCCATACAGCACCGGTTCCGGCAATTACATTTCCGTCCGCATCTTTCTGGGCATTTACAGAAGTAGGTTTCCAATGCCAATCGTGAACTGCGAGAACCTCAGGATCGTCATCACTCATAAACGACCACCAAGTGCACTCCTTCCATGCCTCTGTTCCTTCAGCAGCATAGAGGAGAATCATACGTGACGGATCAAGCCAACCGATTTCGAAAGCAGTGGGCTGCATACCATTTGTATTGATGGCAAACGGCCAGAGAATGGCTCCTTCCGAAGTCTCAAGAGTACCTCTTGATGAATTATCAGCATTAGTTATCTGATTGTTATTGTAGTTCTTGATGGAGAATGAGCCCTCGTTGATTACGGCTCCTTCCGGACTGTAAGCAATAAGCGAACCATCTTCAAGGAATTCCATATAAGACAGTGCATAGCACTCTCCCTGCACCTCAGGCCAGCGGCTTCCGGCATGAGCGGTCTGGCTCTCGAAAGTATCCTTACAAGTGCCATCAAGGACACCGCAGCCCCACCATGCGCCGTTGATATTGAGGCTACCGTCCTGCTCACCGGCAAGATAACCACCGTTGCCCCATACAGCACCTTCATTGGCATTAGTCGGCATCCATTTCCATTTCTTGGAACCGTCATCCGATACAAGCACCTTTACAGCCGGGTCAAGAGCTTGAGCCACCTCGAGGGTAAACTGCTTCTCTGCCACTACTTCTGTTCCATCTGCATTGAGATAAGAGAAATAAAGTGTCTGAAGGAGTTCACTGCCACGTGCCGGCATATAGTAGAAGATACCACCGGAACGACCATATGAAAGAGTTTTCTTTTCATTGCCCTTCATATAATATATATTCACTGCCTGAACTCCAGGAAAGTTGTACTGAATATAGTTGCCGGTCTCTGACGGCACATACTTGCCGTCAACCAAATCGAACTGGGCGAAAGTAGCTCCGTTCATAAGGCTTTCCGTTGTCATTGTAGTTGACTCGAAGACGCCTTCAGCCTTCTGAGGGTCGCATGACGTAAGGAACATGCCACCGGTCAAGGCCAATATCATTAAAGTCTTTTTCATTTCTTGTTGTTATTAGAGGATTAGTAAACCGGTGTGCCCGACATATTCCAGTCCTGAGAATCTGAACCCCAACCGGGATTCTGCTTTAAGATGTCAGGATTGCCAATAATATTGATCTGACCCGGAGGAATAGGAAGGAAACCATTGGTCTGAGCATAACGCTGAGCCCATGAAGAGGAAGCATGATGCATAGTAGTCCAACGACCTGTGTAGTTGACTGCTGATCCGTTCTGCTTTTCAAGAGCTATTGCAGCAAGACAGTTAGTACCGCCGTCAATGCCTGACCAGCGACGAAGATCATTGAAGCGAATACCCTCACCATAGAACTCCCAGCGACGTTCATTCTTGATATTCTCCCATGAGTAACCTGTCTTAGCTACACCTGCACGTTCCTGCACGCGATTCATCATTGCGGCATCGCCAGTAAGCTCAGTATGCATAAGCATCACGTCAGAAAGGCGAAGAAGTATGATATCAGTAAAGTGGTCACCCTGCATTGAGTTGCCATTAGTATTTGGCACCAGGGGAGATGTATTCTTAACTCGGTAAACGCCCCACCATGTGTACGCATCAGCTTGAGAATCAAAAGTTGACTCTGAACAAGTTACAGATATCCACTTTTTATTGTACTTACCTGTTTCCTCAGAGCAAGAAGTGGTATATGCAAAGTGCTTAAGTTCTGTATCACAATCAAGAACAGTTGCTTTCTTGCGAGGGTCGCTTGAAGGCCATTCATTGACTGAATTCATATTGAAAACACCCTGTCCCCAACCTTGTCCGAAGGGAAGAGTCTCCATCGTACCATTAGCATTTCCATCAGCATCTTCATCACAACGCAGACCATTATAAAGAGATGTCTGATTGATGAAGCCCATCTGAATTGTACCCTGATAAGAAGCAGCATTTGTAAACTGAACCTGGAAAAGCTGCTCTTTATTACCATTGCCTGCCCAGAACTTTCCTTCAGCTGCGAGATCCTGAGTATAAGCATAGTCAGGAGCAGTAAGTTCATTAGTATACTGCCATAACAGTCTGAAGTCAGGGATGAGCTCAGCACCGGAATTATTTACACAATCGGCAAGATAATCCGCAACTTGCTGCTTGGACAACGGGCCGTTTACACCTTCCTGCTCAGGAAGCTCTACATCAGCAAGATTTGCTGTAGCAAGCTCACCTGCCTTGTTATAGAAACCCTGATAGAACATATACGCACGTGCGAGGTAGCCTTCAGCGGCACCCTTCATCGCATGTCCGTCACCCCATGCAGTTGCCCCATGACTCATCAGATTGGATGCGGAAACAAAGTCTGCGAGAATATGGGGGTAGATTTCATCCTTGGCACTAACCTGCGGACAGGGATCCGGAGCTGCGGCAGCCCAGTAGGCGGGGATATCACCCCAGAACTGAGTACCCCAAAGATAGAAGAGACCACGCATGAAATATGCTTCGCCAAGCAACTGGTTGCGGGTTTTCTCGTTGCCTGTCCAGTCAAAGGCATCAACAGAATAGATAATCGCATTTGCGCGGGCGACACCAACATAGACACAATGCCATGCATTAGTGTAGATATCATCCTTATTCGTCATAAGATGACCTATAGCGTGGCATTCCACGTCGCCTGTGCCACCTGCACCATTGGCATCGTCTGACATTATATCCCACACAAGCCATGGAGTCTGCAACGGTGTCTGATTCATCTGATTCATCACTCCATAAAGTGCCGACAATTCTTTATTCAGGTCGGCTGCAGCAGCAGGATAGTTACCTGTATTTGCTTCTGTATAGTTTTGCGAATCAAGGAAGTCCTCGCAGGAAGTCAGCGAGAGCATCCCGACTGCAGCTAATCCAATCAAAAGATGTTTTTTCATATCTATATATAGTTTCTCTTGATGTTAAGTATTAATATTTGATCGTTACACCAACCACGAATGAACGAGCTGAAGGATACAGACCGGTATCGATACCACGAGCCCAGTCGTTGCCGGTGCCGCCATTTGAACCAATTTCAGGATCCACACCTGTGTATTTGGTGATTGTGAAGAGGTTCTGGAGCTGAGCATAGAGGCGAAGCTGCTGGAACGGAGTCTTGAACTGGCTGCAGAAGTCATAGCCAAGGGTTATGTTCTGGAGCTTGAAGTAGTCAGCGTTCTGCATATAATAGGTAGATACCCACTGGTTGTTCTCGCTACCCACTACAAGACGTGGTACAGAATTGCTTGTGCCTTCGCCATGCCAGCGGTCAAGAACTTCGGTAGTGTAGTTCACAAAAGGATTTGCAAGAAGTGCTGTACGGTAGCACTGCATAGCCTGCATTCCAAATGCTCCGCTACCTGCCATGCTGAAATCAAGACCCTTATAGGAGAAGCCGAGGTTGATACCGAGTGTCCAGTCGGGGTTCGGGTCGCCGATCTCGTGGCGGTCGCCGTCGAGAGTAATCACGCCGTCGTGGTTGTAGTCGTCCCAGATGAAGTCACCGGGCTGAGC
>JAIDTS010000550.1 GCA_029060585.1 Muribaculaceae bacterium | reverse complement strand
GGCTGGTTGAGCTCGGCAACGAGATACTTGTAGCCCGATAGGTCGATGGGAGTATCGTATTCCCAGCCTCCGAAGCCATACATTCCTGCGATGAAGACACCGGTCTCTACATCGAAGGTTCCCTTTTCCCAGATAGTCGGATTGAATGTGTTAAGGTCAAACACGAAGTCTCCTTCCGACGGATCGGGATGAGGCACCTCGGGAATCTCTTCGGAATATGACACCTTCGGATCAGTTATTCCCATCGTCTCGAGCATGGCGGTAGCGTAACGGCAACCAAGAACCCTGTAGCTGTGGGCGGTGAAATGAAGCCCGTCGCCTTTCTGTTCAAGATTGGCGGAAGATACCACTTTTGCCGTTGGGATTGTCTTCGGGAGTTTTGCGATGACACCATTGTGCATACCGCAGTATCCTCCCATCTCAGACCTAACGGTCTCGCCTACGAGAAGAGGAATAGAGTTGGGTTCAAGACCAAGGTCGGAGAGAAGGTCGTCATAGATTTTCTTAACCTTGTTGACCCAGTCAGACTGACCGTTGTTCGACTCGCCCTGATGTAGGAGAATACCCTTGATCACGCCATCTTCCTGCGCCTTCTTTGCGCATTCGAGAAGACGGTTGTAGGGAGAATTGTCATATTGTTTCATGTAGTCCCGATACCATCCGTCCTTCTTTTCAAGAGTCTTCGGGTCGAGATCCTTGTCAAGGTCTTCGATAGGGGCGCCCCCTACGGCGACATTGATCACGCCTACCTTTACATCTTCAGGGAGATTATCCACCATGGTGCGTCCGAACCAGTCGGCGGGAGTGAGGCCTGTATACTCGCGGCAGAGTGGAGGCATAGCCTCATACCACTCTCCCATCACCCTTTTGGGATTATTGTAGTTTACGGCCGGCATCATCTTGAAGCGGTCGGGGATATTCTGCTTGTCGATGTTCTCGGGAGTCGCATTGCCCTCCATGTTGGACTGACCATAGCAGAGATATATGTGGAAGTTGGGGTCCTGCTCGGCATGCAGGCTAATGGCTGAGGCCATTAGTGCAGAACCCAATATCAAGGATTTTAATATATTCATTTCTTGATTTTTTTACCATTTACAATGTATATGCCCGGGGCAGTTACCTCAGAAAGTGAGGAAGCAACCCGTATGCCCTGAAGATTATATACAGGACCGTCAGCATTATTCTCTACAGCGACAGGTTCGACGGCAGTCGCGTCCTTATCGTTGGAGGGGAATATGTTCTTCACCTTAAACTTGTGGCCTCCATAGGTCCAGAAACCGACAATGAAGATATGTGAAGGATCGACTTTTCGGTTGTCGTTAGACTTCATGTTCTTGAGATCGACGACCACTCTTGTCTTATTACCGAAATCAATCATGTAGGGATCAGTCCAGTAATTATCCTTGTCAAAGAGCCTTAACGACAGCCCACCTCCGGGATTCTCCACCTCGCAGATAAGATAATTATACTCGGAGAGGTCGAGGCCACTCCCATATTTCCATCCGGCGAAGCCATACTGACCGGTAGTAATCTCCCCTGTTTCTTCGTTGAACGTACCGGTTTCCCATATTGAGGGATTGAAATATCCGTTGAGCAGTGGGAAAGGAGTAGATATGAATTTAAGAGACTTCGTCTCGCTCTTGCCGTCTATGGTATACGACACATCACAGGTAGTCTCACCGGGACGCAAGGCAGTGAAGGAGCCGTTATCCCAGCTGAGGATGTCCGGGTCAGCGATGTTGACGTCGATGTCGCCATTAACGTTGAAATCGAAACCGAGTCCACGGTCAGCGATCAAGGCAGCCCCTTTGGAGCTACCTGTCAGTATCACTGTCTCGTCCGAGGTCTCGAGGCCACGAGGTGAGAAATAGAGGCCCACGCTCTTAGCCTCCGGCATTTCTAAACCGGCGTATTCCTGATACCAATGGTAAGTAGACCAGATACAACCCTCGGGGTCGTTATACATCGTATAGTCGCCCTCGCTTCCGGCCTGCCCATTGAATCTAGCGAGGTGCTCAGGTCCGGTGAATATCATCCAGCTGATGTTTCCGGTGCGGTCTGCGAGGAGCTTGAAGTTGGCGCCGAAGCCGGCACCGAGCATCTGTCCTGTGATACTCTTGCCCCAGGAAGCCTCGTATTTCTTCGGAAGCCAGTCCATCTCGGTGACAATCATAGGAGCTATTGCCGCACAGGGCTCAATCTGATTCTTCCATCCGGCAGCGAAGGAATCATATCCTCCTCCGTAGTTGCCGCCAAGCTCATGGCTCGGTTCGATAGCGTCGCTTCCATACCATCCGGGATAGACATGGACTGCATATCCGATGTTGTCGCCCTTTATCGGGTATTTGGCGAAGCCAGCATACTGCGACTGATAGGCTGTACCGGGCACCCAGAGGATGTTCTCGCAACCTTTGTCGCGCATCACGTCTACAATTTCCTGGAAGAACTGCGTGAGAGCCTCATTGCAGGCGTCAGATCCGGAGCCATAGTTACCGTCTGTTCCCTTTATCTGCACAGGCTCGTTGGCGAGCTCGAACATAACGTAAGGATTGTCGGTAAGCGCCTTCTGGGTAGCGACATACCCCCATACCTTTTTCAGATACTTGTGGTATTCACCACCGACTTCTATCTTCTCCGGACATACGCCCGGCGGACGCATCACCACGTAAAGACCTTTTGAGACTGCGTATTCCGCCATAGGAATAAAGACCTCCGTAAGATATTTACGGAATCTGCTTATCTCGAAAGCGGATATATCGTTTTCGCCTGTAGTCCATACACCTGGAGTATTGCTCCAGTATGGGTCCATATGCATACGGATATAAGTCATTTTCCAACCGGCATCCATTATGCCGTCGAGAATGCCCTTATTGTATTTGAGGCATTCTTCTACGTCGTAGTTGTTCCATTTGGAACCCATTTCGTTAAACCACGGGCTATAGGTCTGGCCGAAACCGTGGAGATTGACCTTGTTGCCGTCCTCGTCCATCAGCCAGCGGCCTTCTACATGGAGTTTCGGCATAGGCATACCAGGCCATGCGAGCGCCGGCAAGACGCTTAGCAGGATAAATAGGGATGTTAGGATTTTTTTCATATATTTGTAATTTAGATCATTTCTGACTAATCGAGATTAATCTTGATATATCCTGATTAATTTCGATTTATTTCATTAAAAATAATTCATTTAAAAAGTAGTGGGATGAACTCGTTGAGGGAGCGGCGCCAGGTGAGCCATTCGTGGTGGGTGCCGGGCGATTCGTAGTAGATATTGTTTATTCCGGAGTCTGTAAGAGTCTTGCAGATAGCGGGAGCTCCAAAGTTTTCCTCCGAGCCCATGCTCAGGAATAGCACCTTCACCTTTTCGTTGAAAGCTTTTGGATCCTTGAATACGCCTCCGTAGGCATTCTCAAGATTACCGTTGAGTCCGAACAGCGCGCCACTGAACGCTCCGATGTGAGAGAATTTGTCGAGGTTAGCGAGAGTTATATCAAACGTCTCCTTTCCGCCCCATGAAAGACCCGCCATAGCGCGGTTTTCACGGTCGGTCTTGACACGGAATGTATTTTCTATGTAAGGGATAAGATCGTTGAGCATGACGGGAGTGAAACCGGCACCGAACGTGGCGTGTGTCTCTCCGGGTTTTGCTCCGAATATATAGTCGCAGTTGCCATTGTCCATCACTACTATCATCGGCACTGCTTTTCCTGATGCTATAGCGTTGTCCATGATGTTGGCCATCATGCCCTGCTTAGACCATCCGGTCTCGTTCTCGCCCATGCCGTGTTGCAGATATAGCACCGGGTATTTGGCATCGGGGTTTGTCTCATATTCCGCGGGGGTATAGACGAAGCATCTGCGCTGGCGCCCCTCGGTGTCGGAATAATACTTACATTCACGGACTTGTCCGTGAGGAATGTCTTTGTTGAATGTGTAATAGGCGGCCGCTTCGGCACTTTCCGGAATCTCGATGCCGGATGCCTCCTTGCCGCAGCCATAGAATGTCTCAGACGCCGGATCGATCACCGATACGCCGTCGACAATGATGAAATAATAATGGAAACCCTCTACAAGCAGATCGGTCGTAGCTGTCCACACACCGTTCTCATCCTTGACCATGTCATATTTCTTACTGCATATGTCGACCTTTACATCCTGCGCTTCGGGCGCGTGGATCTTGAAAGTGGCTCGTGAGTCGGAGCTTACGCAGGGATATTCAGCCTGTGGAATATTGGTGGTTGCGGTCTTGCCTGCTGCCGGATTTTCTGCAAAAGCACAGGTGATTCCCAAAGAGAGGAGTATAGCGGTCAGAGAAAAGGATTTCATGGGTAGTTTTATTGAATACGGAATTTGAAAAAGAGAGCCGGAGCGGGGAATTCCCGCCCCGGCTGGATTATAAGGGAATAATCAGATTATTTCTTGATAACCTTCTTACCGTTGGTAATGTAGAGACCCGGAACGGTAACATCCTCGATAGAATTAGCTACCTTCACGCCCTGAAGGTTGTAAACGCCGGGAATAACAACCTTAACAGGAACAGTTGCAGCTTCTATAGCCTCAACGCCTGCCGGGAGGTTAGCCTCTACTACAACGTTGTTGATGTAGAATACACCTGCTTCCTCAGAAGTAGAGAGGTTG
Organism: Muribaculaceae bacterium; assembly: GCA_029060585.1. The sequence goes on along the minus strand of JAIDTS010000550.1, from coordinate 3,075 downwards.
AATGCGATAGCCTGGCAACCGTCGGCACCAGCCTGTTCAGCAGAAATTGTCACTTCGCCGGAGTAGCTCTGCCATTCGGGCTTAGCGTTGAGGTCGCCGAGCATCTGCCAGTGGTGGTATGCACCGGGAGCGCCGTGAGCCTGAGTCTGAACGGTACGTTCGTTAGAGCTGTAGTAGTCGAAGCTAACCTTGATCTGAGTACCTTCTTCGAGAGCCTGGTTGAACTTGATGAACATCTGTGAAGTCCAGTCTTCGATGCCGTCAGTCTTAGCTACAATAGGAGCCTCATATACCTTACCGCTACCATCGGGATTGTCAACTACGGGAGCTTCCTTGTCGCCATCTTCGCCACGTGCGATGATGTTTTCGCTTGCGCCGTCGTTTGCGTTACCGTTGGTGATGATTGACTGCCATTCGAGAACGGGTTCCTCACCGGATACGAGAACCTGCTCACCCTTTTCGATAGTGATGTGGTTCATGTAGAAGATGCTTGCATCCTTACCTTCGTTTTCTTCCTTAGTGCAGAGGTTGAATGCGATACATCCCTGCTCTTCGTGGCTACCTACCATCTCATCAGTGATCTCAACTTCAGCTTCGAAAGTCTGCCATTCGGGTTTAGCAGTGAAAGTGCCGATGAAGTGCCAGAGGATGTAGTCACCTGCAGTGTAGTGAGACTGAGTGTCAACACGACGTTCTTCAGTTGAGTAGTAGTCGAACTTAACCTTCATGATATCGCCGGCCTTGAACATGTTGTCGGGATACTGTACGAAGAACTGAACGTGGTGGTCGGGGATAGGATCTTCCTCACCTTCAGCTACGAGGGGATGAGCGGGAACGTCAGCATAGAATACCTTGCCTTCGCCATCAGGATTGTCGCATACAGGAGCGATAGAGTCAGTCCAATCACCAACTTCGCCGGTACGACGATATACGTGCTCTGATTCGCCGTCGTCACCTGTAAGGTCATCTATAACCATTGACCATTCAGTCTTATAAACAGGCTCTTCGACTTCCGGCTCAACAAAGTAAACGAGCTTAGCCCATTCTACCTCGATAGTGCCGTCGAAGTCATCCTCCGGTGAGAACATTACGAAGCAGTTCTCGGGGATATTGCCTTCGTCGTCAACGGGAGCATTGCCAAGACGGATAACAACTTCATTCCAGATGTCATATCCAAGGAATGAGCCATCGACCATGGCACCCCAGTTACCGAGAGAAACACCAACCTCAACGTCGGAGGAAGCCTTTACCTTAGCGATAACGCCATAGTCCTTGTCTGCCTCAAGAGTAAGACCTTCGAGCACGTTGAAAACGTCGTCACCATTGCTTACGAGCTTACCGTCTACGATAGATGCACCGTTGTTCTCCTCGAACGGATTTTCGGTAAGATCAGCGAAGCTGATTTCAGCTACGTCATTTGCATTGTCAAGAGAAATCGGCATGAGAGGAGTAGACTCCGGCTCGCAGTGACCCTTGCTAATAACTACCCAAGCGATGTTAAGCTCGCCATCATAGCCACCAGGCTGGAACATAAACAGCAGAGGATTGTTAGCTGTAGTTGTAGTCAAGACACATGAGCTTGCAGCCCACTTATCGTCATACTTGATCTTGTTGTCCTGATCTGCATCAGCGAGACCCTGGAAGTCATCACCAGACCAGTTACCTACGGCAAAGGGAGTAGCGCCTTTCTTGCTGCCCTTGATAGCTACAGTGATAGTATAGGGAGACTCGGGCTCGAGCTGAGCCTCGGCGAGCTGGAACTGCCACCAGCCGCTGCCCTTTGCGTTCAGGCACTGATTTTCCATCGTGAGTGTAACTCCGTCAGGAATTCCCCAGGGATACTCACGCATCTTGGTGAAGTCGTATGTAGCGACCACCTCCTGAGCGCTTGCCGCTCCAGCTATAGAAGCGAGAGCGAACATTGAAAGAAAAAATTTCTTCATGCGTTTTGATTTTGATTAATAATTATGGTTAACTAAACTTTGGGGAAACCAGGGAGTATCAGTCCCTGATTTCCAAAATCATGTTTTAGGCATTATTTACCTATGATGTACTATCGGCCCATTATTGAAGCACGTAGTTGAACCACTCCTGCTTGTTCTGGCGGTCGCGGAGCACCATGCTTTCGTTGCAGTGCAGCTCGTAATATGCCTGCTCCTTCTTGGGGACATGCTTCGTATATTCGAAGCGGATGGTATAGTCGAGCTTCATGAGGTCGCGGTCGCGGTCGCCGAAGGCCTTGGGCTCGCCAAGCTCCTTCCATGTTCCGGAACCGGAAACCTCCACCTCCTCATTGTCGCAGGTGATTGTGATGTTGCCGTTGTCGTCGAAGGTAAGCAGCATCTCGCAGTCGATATGAACCTCATCGTTCTTACCTTTCTTGTTGATGATGGGCATATCGAACGACATTGTATAGGTAGCCTGGTTGAGGGCCTTGGTCTTCAGATAGCGGAGAGTAGCCTTCTCCCAGTACTGCACGTTGCGGTCTTCAGTCTTCTTCTCGCCGTTGTCGTCGATCTCGTCGACGCCTTTGCTGAGCCAGCAACCGTCATACTTGTTCTTATACTTTACAGCATAGAGAGTGAAGTCTTTCGGCATGATCGACCAGTCGTCGCCGTTGAGGCGCGAGGGATTCGCAACGCCATCCTTAGGCTTACCCTGAAGGATGGAGTCGGCTGAATTCACGAGAAGGATTGGAACGACGTAGTTTACGTCAACGCTTTTCGGATCCTTGAAGTACTCGTCGGTGAGCTGAACCTCTACACCGCCGATTACGTCACCTTTCTTGATCACCATTCTGTCGGTGGCGATAGTGTAGTAAGAAGCGGGCATCGGGAGAACAGGCTCTCCGTTTTCGAAATAGAGATTGTCGCAAAGCTCATCGGCCACACGGAAAGTGACCTCATGGTCTGCACGGTTCTCGTTGACACCTCCAAGCACTGCCTTGATCATGAACTTGTGGAGGTTGTCGTTGGTATTGTCTACATCCGCCTCATAGCCGAGGGTGATCGTGCGCACCGGGTTCGGATATGCAAACGAGATGGTCTGATATTCGAAATCGGGGTGTTCGATATT
>JAIDTS010000055.1 GCA_029060585.1 Muribaculaceae bacterium | reverse complement strand
ATAATTAACTTACAACTTATATTATATTGATTGTGTCGAAAAATTTGGCAGTGTGTCGAATTTTTAGACAAAAAGCATTCGAAAAATGCGATTATCAGTGCTATTTTTGGAGTTTCATCAGAGTGTCAGTAATTTTGTCGGCGTAAACGCCAAAATAGATATCGGACATGAAACATTTATCCTCAATATTCACAATTATCTGGCTTCTGATTCCTTTACATAATCTGTCGGCACAGGACATTAAAGCGGAAGGAACTCCGATGACGCTCCGCGACTGCCTGCTGTATGCCCGCGAGCATGCGCATTCCAACCGGCTTAAGCGACTGGAATCGGAAGCCGCCGCTGCCGATAAAAGAATTTCGGCCGCCGACCTCATGCCTTACTTCAGTCTCGGGAGCAGCGGCAGCCTGAGCTTCGGACGAAACATTGACCCGGAGACCAACACCTATGACAACAAGAAGACCCTGAGCACAGGTTTTGGACTTGAGATGTCGCTGCCGCTATTCGACGGAATCGTGCGTATCAACAATCTAAAGGCTCTTAAAGCTGCTGAAATCCGCAACAAAAAAGCTCAGCTTGTAGAGGAAGATAAGATCTCGCTCGAAGTGATCAAGGGGTTTTACAACATCTCCTATTGCAGTGCTATGGTGGACCAGATGGAAAGTCAGCTTAGACGTGACTCTGCCGATCTCGTCGCAGTCCGACGATCTCTGGCACTCGGCACAAAGAGCGGTGCGGATGTAGCGGAACTCGAAGCAATAGTGGCGGCTGACCGCTATGAACTCGTCAATCAGCAAAACCTCCTTAAGAAGGCCGATCTTAATCTTCGAACCGCAATGGGCATGCCTGTATCCGATACGCCACTGGCAATATCGGATCAAGAAGATTACCGGCTGAATGACGGAGTGTTTCGGACTCTTCCTGAAATTGAAGAAGCAGAGATGGCTGTAAAGGAAAGTAGAATGTATCTTCGAGCGGCGAAGGGAGGCTACAGTCCACGCATATCCTTCAATGCCGGAGTCTCTACTTCTTATTTCCGCATGATGGGAATGCAATCAGGGTTTCCGACCTTTTCCCGTCAGTTCAGGGACAATATGGGCGAATACTTGGGACTTTCTTTCTCATTTCCGATTTTCGACGGACTGGCGACCCTCAATCGGGTGAAGAAAGCAACCATTCAGGTGCGCGAAAATGAGGTGCGACTAGAACAGACATTGTATCGGATAAATCAATCTAACGAGGAGGCTCGGCTTGATCTTGAGGCTGCAATCGAAGAGCTTACGTCTGCCTTGAGTAGGCTCGAAGCGGAAAGAATCGCCTACCAAGCAATGCGACGTAGATATGAGTTAGGGGCTGCCTCAGCTATAGAACTCTATACATCTTCATCAAAACTCGCACAGGCTGAGGCCACCCTCATAGGGAAAAGGATACAGAGGATTATCTCTGAGATTACGCTCAGGTATTATCAGGGCGCTCCTTTAATCAATGATTAAAATAAACATATAAATATCATGGATACGGAAATAAAGAGGAAATATCCGCTATTTCGGAAATACGGGCTCGCGGTAGGAATAGCCATCGCAGTGCTGACGGCAATAATATGGGCGGTAATGGCGTCACGGACCACAAGCTATAAGGCAGATTACCGCGATCTTATGGTGCGCGAGGTGACTGAGGGAGAATTCAACGACTATATCCATCTCTCCGGTAAGGTGGAGACCGGAGTTATAGTGCAGGTGTCGGCGCTTGAAACAGGAATAGTCGAGCAGAAACTCTTAGAGGAAGGTGCGATGGTCAATGAAGGAGATGTGATCCTCACGCTCCGCAATCCACTACTCAGGCAACAGATACTCGATAGCGAATCGCAGTTGGCCGAACGGCAGAATATGCTAAGGGATACGGAGCTTGCCATGGAGAAGGAGCGGCTGCAGGTGAAGCGCGACATACTTGCAGCTAAGACCGAACTTAACCGTAAGCGCAGGGTGGCAGATCAGCAGAAAACCCTTCTTGACGAGAATCTTACCTCACGCGAGGAATATCTGACAGCACGCGAAGACTATGAACTGGCCAGGGAAAACCTTAAGCTTCTCGAAGACCGTCTTCGTCAGGATTCAGTCTACCGATCGGTGCAGGTGGCGATGATGCGCGAAAGTCTTCACAATATGCAGGAAAACTTCATGCTCGTACGCCAGAGGGCTGACAACCTGAATGTGCGTGCTACTCATAGCGGACAGCTCGGAAGCCTAACAGCGGAGATCGGTCAAAATATATCTGCGGGTCAGCAGGTAGGGCAGATCAACATACTCGATAATTTTAAACTGACGGTGTTGATAGATGAACATTATATCGACAGGGTAGAGCCGGGGCTTTCGGGTAGGGCAAGCCGCCAGGGAAAGGAATTTGACGTGACAATAGCAAAGGTATATCCTGAAGTGGTCAACGGTCAGTTCAAGGCGGATCTCGCCATAGCTGGAGCGGTTCCTGAGAAACCAAGGGTGGGGCAATCGTATCCGGTTGATATCCAGCTTGGAAGTCCCGTAAACGCAGTAATGCTCGACAAGGGTTCATTCTTTCAGAGCTCCGGTGGCAAGTATGTCTATGTGATGTCGGCCGACGGTAAGAGCGCGGAAAAACGGGAGGTTAAGCTTGGTCGCCGCAACCCACGCTATTATGAAGTGCTTGAAGGACTGAGCCCCGGCGAGAAGGTGATAGTCAGCACTTATAATGATTTCGGGGAAGCGGATGTCTTAAAGATAAAAGATTAAAGATAAAAGATTAAATATTAAAGATTAAAGAAAAATATCATGATAAATCATGGTGTATCATGTAGAATCATGTTATGTCATGATTAATCCCAACAAACCACAACTCAATAACTATGAACATTCAAATTGAAAACCTCAAGAAAATATTCCGGTCTGATACGGTCCAGACCGAAGCTCTCAACAATGTGTCGCTCGAAATCAATGACGGAGAATTCGTAGCCATCATGGGTCCGTCAGGATGCGGCAAGTCAACGCTTCTCAATATTCTCGGGCTTCTCGACAATCCTACCTCAGGCAGTTATAAGCTTGATGGAAAGGAAGTCGGCGACCTCAAAGAGAGTGGACGCACAGACTATCGAAAGGGAAGAATCGGATTCATATTCCAGTCGTTCAATCTAATCGATACGATGACGGTGAGGGATAATGTGATGCTGCCTCTCAATAATCTTCCACTATCGCGTGATGAGAAGAACAAGCGGGTTGACGAGGCTCTGAACAGAATGGGCATCGCCAATAGGGCCAAGCATTATCCTTCTCAGCTCTCAGGCGGTCAGCAGCAGCGTGCCGCAATTGCAAGAGCTATCGTAGGCAGACCGGGACTTATACTTGCAGACGAGCCAACTGGCAACCTTGACTCAAAGAATGGAGCGGAAGTGATGGAACTTCTCAGTGAGCTTCACAAGGATGGAGCCACGATTGTTATGGTGACACACTCTCACAGAGATGCCGCAGTCGCCGCCCGCGTGATCAACCTCTATGACGGCCAGATTGTCGATAACCTTCAAATGATCTAAGCTATGTTTAAATTCTTTACT
>JAIDTS010000549.1 GCA_029060585.1 Muribaculaceae bacterium | reverse complement strand
GTATTTTTCCTTGATGATGCGCTCGAAGTTGCTGGTGGCGGGAGCTGCCTCAAGCACTGTCACATCGGTGAGAGTGGAGGTTGCGATGACGCCGTAGCCTACCTTGACGCGGGGAAGCACGTAGTCGCTGCCGCCCTGGTTCACCTTGAAGTCAAGGTAAAGGTCGCTGTTGGCCATTTCGGGCTGATACTTCACGTTGAAGGGGATAGTCACCGGGCCTCCTTCCTTGAAGGATATCACCTGGCCGTTGGCGCGGGCATTCTCTCCCTGGAAAGTCACCTGAGAGCTGCTGGCCTCGCCGCCGTTCCATACGAGTACAGGAGTGACGGTCACTACAGCGTTCTTCGGCATGAATTTCGCGGGCACTGTGCCGGAAATAGTGGCCGGAACTGTTTCGCCTACTGTCTCCAGCGGGGTCGGATTAGTGGTGAAATACTCCGAAGCGAAGTCACCCACCTTCTTGGAGCATGAGCCCATAGTCAGGACCATAGCTCCCAATGAAAGATAAACTAAAGTCTTTTTCATGATCATGTGTATAAAAAAACTAACTAAATTTCGGGTTATCAGTGATTTACGCCCCTAAGCCCGCATATCCATGCTGACTTTCGGGCATTTGAGAACCAAAGTTACATAATAAACACCAAATTTGCAACTTTTATCGCAAAAAACTTGGTCTTGCTTGTATATATTTCATCTGTATGCTCCGCGGCGGTCACGATTCATAAAAAATCGCCTCCTTCTGGTAGCGGGCCATCAGTGTGTTGTAGGCCCAGTCTTCACAGGGGTTGAGCGTGATGCCGCGCGATTCGTCGATAATGTAGTCCGTGATAGGAGCCCCTGCGTAGATGGAGCAGACGACGCCCCCTCCGAGACGCGGGTTAACTTCCATCAGAAGATAACGGTTGCGGTCGAGATCATGAAGGAACTGAAGTGTCACCGGACCTCTGAGCCCGAATGTCTCTATGACCTGACGGCTCAGCTTGTCGAGCGTGGCGTTGCGGCAGGTGATCGTCCTGGTCACTTCGCCTCCCATCACCTCAAGACGCACGCGAGGCACTACCGTCAGGATCTCTCCCTGCTGCGATACATAGCAGTCTACCGTGTATTCGTCTCTGTTCTCTATGTATTCCTGCACGAGATAGTCGCTCAGACCCTCAAGCTGCATGAGCTCGTCGAGCGTATGGAAGATCTTGATGCCTCTCGAAGCGGATCCTTTTCTCGGCTTCGCGATGGCCGGCATCTTGGCATTGATGGCCGTATAGGTCTTAGGTATGGGTATTCCTGCATTCTCGAACGCCTTTGCGGCCTCCACCTTGTCAAACATAGTGCGGCTCGTCTCGAATTCTCCTACCGGAACAAATACACCAGGCAGATGCTGCCTCACTTTCGAGGCTATCTCGATGGCTCCGTCTACGAATGGAAGGATGATGTCGATCTCGTATTCCTTAGCCACCCTGACGATATCGGCCACCACATTGGGATCACTCCATCTCAGACCTACTATCACTTTCCCCACAAGCGCTATGGGCACCTGCTCGAGAAGCTCGTAGCTGATGATGTTGACCTCGCGGCCGATTCTTTCGCCGCTGCGCTTGAATAGCTCCGCCATCGACACACGCCGCGCGCCGCCGAGCATCATTATGTTTATTTTTTTCATACGTTATAGATTCCTGTTTTGTATTTGCTGAGATTGTTCGGATCCGTCATCCACTCGATAGTCTTCTTCAGGCCATCCTCCAGACTATAGCGGGGACGCCAGTCGGTAAGCGAGGTGATGAGGCTATTGTCGCCAAGCAGACGGAAGACCTCACTTCCACCGGGACGCAGACGCTGCGGATCAGTCACCCATCTGACATCGGCTCCCATGAGGCTCGCTATCGTCTGAAGGGTCTCCGCCATGCTTACCTCCCGCCCTGTGGCGATATTGACTTCCTTGCCTATCGCTTCGCTACATTTAGCCAGAGCTATGAATCCTGCGGCGGTATCGGCTACATAGTTGAAGTCGCGCGTCGGCGTGAGGTCGCCCACCTTGATTTCTCGCTCGCCGGCCGCTATCTGAGTGATGATGGTCGGTATGATGGCGCGGGCCGACTGTCGCGGACCATATGTATTGAAAGGCCTGACAATGGTGACAGGAGTCTCGAAGGCATTGTGGAAACTCATGGCTATGGCATCGGCCCCTATCTTCGAGGCCGAGTAGGGCGACTGAGGCTGCTTGGGATGCTTTTCGTCGATAGGTACGTATCGGGCAGTGCCGTAGACTTCGGATGTGGAGGTGACCAGCAGACGTCCCACTCCTTCGTCCCTTACGGCCTGGCATATGTTGAGCGTTCCCTTCACATTGGTATCGACATACGAGTCCGGAGCGACATAGCTGTAGGGAATGGCGATGAGGGCGGCCAGATGGAACACCGTATCTACGCCCTTGACTATGTGCCGGCAATAGTTCGGATCGCGGACATCGCCGGTGACGACCTCAAGACAGGGATGACGTATCCCCTCAAGCCAACCCCAGTCGTTGAAGGAGTTGTACTGGGCAAGGGCCCTCACCTCAAGCCCCTCTGCGAGAAGTGCCTGCGCCAGATGGCTCCCTATGAAGCCGTCGGCTCCCGTGACGAGTACTTTATTCATTGCCTGTGTCTTCTTTGATTTCTTCCTTATATGTATTAATGTGCCTGTCCTTCTTCTCCTGAAGTATCTCGGAGATGGTCAGGAATATGCCGCTCTCCTCCACTTCACCGAATTCGTCGTTGACCGCTGTGCCGAAAACCCGCATGGTCGGAGAGAGACTCATGTAGGCGTTGACGAGCGGCGGGATGTTGAGCCCTTTTTCCCTTATGAGCCGGTTGAGTATCTTGTAGTCTTCCTTGTAGTTCTCGCCCGAGAATATATCCTGGACTTCCGGAGTCAGTGCACCGCTGGAAATCGGACGTATCGGCCTGACAAGTTCCTCCGAGTCGGGAAAATGCTTGTGGAGGAAACCTAATATGAGGTCGAGGTTCTCTCTTCCGAAGGCCGGATACATTGTGAC
>JAIDTS010000548.1 GCA_029060585.1 Muribaculaceae bacterium | reverse complement strand
GCATCACGCAATAGGGCGGCTGTATCAAGAATATATTCCGGTTCATAATCCCCATTTACAAGATAGTCCGGAAGAATGTCTCCGTCTTTAACACATCCCTCTATATGAAGGCGAAGCGATTCTATGAAATCTCTTTTGAGCTTCTCAAGTGTTTTTGCCGTAACCAGAACTGTCCCTGCATCTTCATCATTCCATACGCAGCAGAAATTATCATCGGTCCAGCTTACCTCTACTTTTATCCTTATCTTTTCCATATAACTGTCATGTCAACGTTGAATATATCAATGGGATCGCTTATCGCCAACCGGCCTGTTTAGCGATACTGTTCAGAAGGAACTGGCTCAAGGTCTCACTTGGCTTTCCTCTTACAGTCACCTTGCCCTTCTTTGTCGGATGCTTGAATTGCCTATGGTCGCCTTTGGTGTACATTTCAACCCAACCGTCATCGATTAGCATCCGGATTACTTCCTTAACCTTATATTTGTTCATTTAGTTCATTATTGATAATGCAAAAGTAGTAAAAAATCTACTCTTATACAAATTTTAGGTCATGTTTTTCTTTTTTATTAGATGCATGCGAGTGTATCAGTCAGACGTTGGGAGAAGCGGAAGCGGACCGGAATGTTGTAGTGCATTGTGAAGGCATTGCAGAGTGCCGCGCCGAGCGTCCCCTTGCCGCAGAGTCCTGTGCCTTCCACGTCGCATCGCTCGCAGAGCCGGAAATAATACTCGTCCTTGACGGCGATATACACCCTCCCGTCAAGGATCATCCCCTTGTATTTTTTATCCATTCTCAGATTATCGTGTTGGTTATTCGCATTTAGATTATCGGAATTCATGTATGATTTTTTTATATTGTCTGTAGTCGCGCTGCGCTCCTGCGCTTCATTTCGTGGAGCTGTTCGAGATATTCCTGCCGCCATTCCCTCCAGCGGAGCGACTCTTCTCTCCATCTGATGGCGTTTTCCGCATCTCCGGCCGTCAGATGGTAGTTGCCCTCACGGAAATGCTCCTCGTCGAGCGGGTGACCCGTCTCGTAGCAGGCGAATACCCGATACCCTGTTTTGTCCTTTGCGATGTAGTAGTACAGGTGTCCTTTCAAGGCTCTCAGAGTGGCCCTGAAAGGGCTATTTTTTGAGTTTGTCATATTGTGATAATTTTATGTCAAATTGTCGCTTTTCCTCCAACTCCTATCAGGAGTTGGAGGTTTTTTAGACCACCTCATCCGGTGCCGAAAAGGGTGTCTATGATGTCTCTTCCCCAGCGGTCCATGACGGGCGTCTCGAGACCGGCGAGATAGATCTGGGTGGTCTTCTCATCTGCATGCCCCATGCTCTGGCTGATCATGGACAGAGGCACGCCGGCGCGCTGCGCGGCAGTGGCCCAGGTGTGCCGGGCGCAGTAGAGCGAGAGTCCGAAGGGGAGTCCCATCCTCCTGCCGATCTTCCTGAGCTGGTCGTTGATGCCGTGACACTCGTTGCGGAAATTCCGCTCACTTCCGTCGGCGAATCCCAACCTCTTCATCAGTTCACTTGCCTCCGGCTCAAGACGCATCTGGATAAGACGTCCGGTCTTGGCTCTCCGGTAAGTGAGGCTGTCGCCCCTGATATCCTTCGGCCGGAGTCCCCAGAGGTCGCATGGCGATATCCCCCTCAACATGACTGTGAGCATGAAGACATCCCTCGCCCTGGCCTCACGCCGAGTGAGCTCCATCGTGCGGAGACGCTGCATCTGAAGCTCGCCGAGCGCACGCTTTACAGTCTCCTCCGGTCCGATCATGACATACTTAAACGGGTTGGGGCGGTCAAGGAAAAACTCCTCGACCGCCTTGTTGTAGACAGACCGCAGTTGCCGCATGTAGGCGTTGGCGGTGTTGGCGGTTATGTGCTGCCGCCGGAGCGAGTCAGCCCAGATCCTGACGGTCTTCTTGCTGATGTCGCCGATATCGACCTCCCCGACGGCTCGCTCCCAGTTGCGCGCCGCTACCTTCCAGTTGGCTACTGTGTTTGGCCGGAACTGCCGCTCCTCGGCCAGATGGTCTATGTATTCCGTAGCGTTCACGTCGATTCAGGTTTCGGTTTCCTGCAATGCCTCTTCCCGTGCTTCCCGTTCCTCGTCCAGCAGGCGTGCGCAGTAGAGCCGGAGCCGGTTATGGAATGTGTCTATCACGTCACGTATCGGTTTCGTCACCTCGACAGTCAGTCCGAGTTCCCGCTGCATCCTCTTGCAGGCCGTTATCATGGCCATGACGTAAGGGTCGGGGTCGCGCACCACAGGCGCCCCCGCGGCTTTCGCGATTACGGCCATCTTCTCCCTGTCTACGTCGCAGCTCTTCCGCAGCATCTCTATCGTGAAGCAGAGCTCAAGAGCCGCTTCCCTGTCTACTGTGCCTGGCAGTTGACGGCAGATCTCGTTGTCCATGCCGAGATGGAGATAGACTGCGCGCTCCTTCTGGAACTCCTCGAGGGTCATGTCGAAGAAATAACTGTAGACGTCCATGCGGTCCTGCCAGTAGAGCTCGATGGTCTGCAGATATGCTCCCATGGCCTGCTCCATCGGTCGGGTGTATTTCCGGTAATCCTTGAAGCGTCCCTTCCGCTCCTTGCACCGCGCAATCCATTCGGATATCTCCTGCATGGCGATTCCCTCGATCATCATGCCGGTGAAGTTGTAGATGGCCGATTCCTCCTTTCCCATCAGACGGATCACCTCCTCGTCGGTCAACTGACGGCGGCTGCGCGGAATGGCTCCCAATGGCCTGCGCACTCCGAAATCAAGCGGCCTGCCATGTGTGAGATCAAGACATTCCGGATTGCGGCGCAGGGCCTCCATGAAATGCCGTTCGAATGACTCCGCACCTATCAGGGCCGTGGCCGCAGTCATCATCATCTTTCCGTGTGTGCTCATTTCCGTCTTATTTTCATGAGTCTGTCGATTTTATCCTTCTGCTCGGAAATGATCCGGTCTTTCTCCTTGAGCTTCTGCGCGTCCATGTCGATGACGCGGTGCATGTCGCCGTTGAATGCCCGGATTGATTCCAGATCCTTGAACGTGGCCTGCAGCTGAAGGCGGAGACATACGTTCTCCTTCCTGACAGTTGCGATGCTGTCGTTTGCCTGCCGGAGGTCGTTCCGGAGGTTTGCCGCGTCTGTCTCTGCGAGAAGTAGCTGCTGGTCGCGCTGGCGGGTGATCTCTTCCTGGGCCTCGAGGCGACGCGCAAGGTCGATGCTCTCGTCCTTGAGACGGTCGGCCCTGTTGGTGGCCATCATTGCGCCGAAGACGGCGATGGCCAGAAGCACGAGGAGAAGAAGCGTGGGCCATATATCGGGATTGTCGTTGAATACTGTCATGTTTCTTTGGTGTTTTTGGTGGTTTAAGTGGATTCTTTCATTGTCGGAGGGTGCGCGGCGCGCCATTCGGGATTGAGCACCTGGATCATGGTGACCTTCTTCGGATCATATCCGAGACTCCTGATGTACTCGGCAGGTTTGACGGCCTCCTTTTCCTGCTTCTCGAATGCCTCGGCGCGCTCCTTCTGCTGCCGGTCGAGCCTCTCGATGTCAGTCTCATCCTTGCCCTTGCCGGAGAGAGTCCCGGTATGGACGCGACCTGAGGACCTGCTGCTCCTGGAGGATTTCGCCTTAGTTTGCCTGATCTTTTTCTCATACCTCGTCCTGACTGCACTGACGAAGTGCTTGCGCGCGTCTTCCGCGGAGACGTGCGTCTCGTTGAAGACCGTCCATTCGTCGAGCACCGTCTCGCAGGTCTCGCGCAGTTCCTCCGCCGTGGTCTCCCATCTCTTGATGAAGTCGGCTGTGGCTTTAGGATTGGCGAAAAACACATCCAGATATGCTTTCCTTATCAAAACTTCTTCATCGCCCCCCACGCCGAGAGGGAGAGAGAGTAATTTATCATTATCAATTACAATATCATTATCAATTACAATATCAATATCAGCTTGATTTGCTACGTTTGCCTGGCTTTGCTTGGCATTGGTAGCATTTGCTACGTTTGCTTGGTTTTGCTCCGCATCCGAAGCATTAGCTTCGTCAGCCTGGTTCTGTTCGCTCATCTTTGCGGCCCGCGCCAGTCCTCCGCTGCGCCCTGCCTCGCGCCTTTTCTCGACGGTGGCATCGTAGCGGTCGCGGTTGTAGTCCATCTGCTTCTTGATGAAGGAGAATGCCATTTTTGCCAGAGGTTTCAGATCCGGAACTGTCCCCGAGGACGCATACCCTATTATGGCCTCGTACACTTCGAATCTGACCTCCTCTGAATATTCCTGCAGCACCTCCGCCCATTCAAGGTCGAAGACAAATGTGTTCTTGCTCATAAGCGATTCTTATTCCGTCTCTGACTCTTCCTGAATCCCCAAGTCGGTATCCTCCGCAGGGGTATCCGGTATGCGGTCGCAGATCACCATTAGCAGCGATCGGTTGACGCCGGTGACGCTGTCAGGCATCCGCCCGGTCTGTGCGTATTCGAAGATCGCCTCATACATTTCCAGGCGCTGATATTCCGGAAGCTCCTGTATGGCTTTGTGCCATATCATGTCGAAGATTAAAAACTTAATTGGACTCTTTGCCATATCTATATAAATTTTATTGTTAAAAAATCATTTGAAGTTTTTATCTGAATCTCGGTCGCAAACAATTATGCATTATGCATTATGCATTAAAGAAAAGTGGCGGCGCAATGCGTCTCCCGACGGTGCGCCGCCGGTATCAGAGTTACAACTTAACACAATAAATCAGATTCGTTCCAGTCGTTTCTTAGCGCAGTAGGCCGCAGCCTCCTGTTTCAGCTCTTCCTTGGTCTTGACTTTTTCACCGAGCCTCCACTTGTCGATCTCCGACTTGAGATAGCACACCCTGCCGAATTCGTTCTTGTAGTGGGGGATGCTGCGCTCTGATGTGATGGATCGGATCCGGCTTTCCGATATGTTGAGATAGAGAGCCAGTTCTGCGGTGTTGAGCACTTCCTTCGTGCCGATGGCTATCAGGCGCTCGATGCGCTCCAGACGTTTAGCTATGGTCATCCCTTCTCCGGGAGTCTTACCTGTTTTCTTTTTCGTTGTCTCTTCCATGTTCATGATCCTTTTGAGTGTTCTATATTCATCTTGGCGCGCCTGTTGATCAGCTCCATGCGGAGCGTCTCCATATATTCCGCCATCTCTTTGTTGACTTCCATCAGGGAGTCGGCGAACTCGATGGGGCAGTCGGTGACCATGAGGCTCACCTTGCCCATATCAAAGTCGATTTTCAATACGTTTTCCATTTTTTGCGTGTTTATTTAGATTGTTAGTATTTGGTTTGTGTCGCGGACGGGCCTTCCACCCGCATCTCAGTCCGCTTGCTCGTCCGGACCGCGCTCTAACGCTTGAGCTACCGCGACTGCGGATTGTTCCGCAAAAATGATTAACTTTGTACTTGCAATACCAAAATCAATCATTATGATAGAATTATATTCCGAGGGGTTTGGATATTTCCATAGCCCGACGATAGTTGGATTATTGGAGCTTACTACAGATATATTGGAGAAATATTCAGGGCTGACTTCACCCAGATTACTTGTTATTGTTCATAAGGCTGGAGATCCGGAATGCAGAAATGACAATGCCCGACGAATTATTTCTCTATCTGCTACCGAAAACTATTATGGACAATGGATATACCAGTATGCCCATGAGTATCTTCATCATCTGATAGATGGACCGATGGAAGGACGTCTCTCAGGTCTGAAGTGGTTTGAAGAGACTCTATGCGAAGCAGCGTCCCGATTCGTGATATGGCGGCTTGGATATTCAGATTTATGTGCCACAAGGGGCCTGAACCATGCATGCCCGATTCTCCGGGACTATCATGACAATCACCTTCCTGTCGACCCATTTCTGAAGGAAGAGTTCCTTCTGAATGGATCTGTGAGGCCTTGGTTGCCTCTTCTCGGAGATTACCATTATCATCGGCAGCATTATAGTGTGATCGCCGACGCGATGCAGCCTCTCTTACGCACCACTCCCTATCTATTGCGCATAGTCTCCGGCATAGGCGACTCAACTCAATGGCAGTCGCTTGAATCTCTTCTCTCTCATCTGGAGTCAGAAATTCCAGCGGTCTCAAAATATGTGATTCATCTAAGGCGTGTTCTGCTTGGGCAATAGTATCATCCATTTTTGTATTATCATTTAGTGTTTATAATTTTCCTGCAGGGTGGCACCGGCGCGTATTCCACCATCCGCCGCAATTCCGTGCAGTATCTCCCATTGAAGCAGTTGATTCCCTTCCAGCACTCAGTGCATTCCTTAGTCCTCGCCATTAGTTTCTAAGCTGCTTGTCTTGAATGATAGTCCGTCAAATCAAAATCTCGCAGGCATGCGCAGAGTGCCTCGCACCATTTTCTGGCGACAGTTACCTCAACCGCATTCCCGAGAAACTTCTTCTGTTCAGCTTGAGTCCCGATAAGTACATAATCACGAGGGAATCCTTGGATTAGCTTAATTTCCTCAATCATGAGCATACGCATCTTGATGTCGATGATGGAATACATAGCCATGAATTCCTTAATCTTGCGGGTCATCGGTGAATCGGTCTCATATATCTCGATGGCTACGTTTCCAGTCTCGGTCATCACCAAATAAGGGGGCCGCTTGTCCATCCGGGCAATCAATGTGAAACATGGGTCTTCGACCGATGATCCTGCCGATTCAAACTGAGGGTTCATCAGAAACCGGTCGCACGTCACAAGCTTCTGCTTTGGGTTTGTCATTATTGAGCCGGAGACCGAGTCAACAGATGTCGGCTTGCCATTGCCATATTGGTTGTCTATGAAATGTACATTGACAAGTGCAAGCTTATCTTTGGCTGTCAATGTCGGTGCCGGATCGTCGACACCCTTGTTATAGCCGTTGCCATAGCAGACCGACACAAATGCGTGATGATCTATAGTAGTGATTGTCCCTGCTGGTTCTTCCACTGACACATTCTTGTCGTAGGGGCTTCCGCTGAACTGCTTCGAAAGGAAACAGACCCTGGCGAGGCCTAGTCGGTTCTGACATGCTACAGTTGGACATGGCTCGTCAACTGACGGCGGACAATACTTCCCTGTCTTCTGATTGATGGAGTTATACTTGATGAGAAAAGCATCCTTGCCTCCGGCCACGAACTTGATAAGTCCGGCATATATGCGTGCGAGGGTATTTTCAGAAAGAGGTTTCTTTCTTCCGAAGATGCTATCTCCTTCATTGGTAAAATCGAGCACTTCCTTGACCGGTTTCCATGGTTCAAGCTCATCAGCAAAGAATTCAGCATTGCTACGCTTACAATGAGTCTGCTCCGGCCACACGATCGGCAGGCCTTTCTTGGCGAAGATTCCGAAGAATCGTTTGCGAGAGGTGTATGCACCGTAGTCTGCGGCATTCATTATCTTCCTCTCGAAGTCGTAGCCATACTTCTTTACATTCCGAACCCAGCGAAGATAGCAGCGTCCGCGGTCCATGGAGATTGGCCTGCCATTCTCATCAACATCTCCCCAGCTTTGGAATTCCTCCACGTTCTCAATCTGAATGTAGTCGGGGTCGATAGCCTCGATATATCGGAAAAGATGCTCGGCCAATGTCCGGCTGTCCGGATCCCTCGGCTGGCCACCTTTAGCCTTACTGAAATTGGTGCACTCGAGCGAGGCCCACAAAACGACCAGAGCTGTCGGATTCTCGTCCTTGCATTTCCGGACGTGGTCTACAAGCGGAGACAGTTCAAGAGTCCGAATATCCTCAGTGAAGTGCATAGCCTCTGGATGGTTGGCCCTATGGGAGGCTATGGCGTTGGCGTCATGGTTTACGCATGCTATCACCTTCGCGCACTCTTCTCCTTCGAGTCTTGCGGAGTTGATTCCGGTGGATGTACCCCCGGCTCCGCAGAAAAGGTCTATGTAGAGCAGGTTGATCATGAGTTCTGATTTTTGTTTTTGGGCAAGATTTAATTCTAAGCTGTCCGGGTGACGCTGATGGTGCGTGTCTCGCGGTCTATGCGGGTCTGATACCTGCGGTCCATGATCGCTCCTAAGTCCGACGCTATGGCGCGGATGCTCCTCATCTTCTCTATCGGGAATTTCGCCTCTTCCCCCGTCGACAGCGCCATCAGCACCGGGCGGATCCTTATCGGCTTGCGTTCCTCCTCCGGATACTCTCTCGCCACCGGTAGAACTACCTCCACCGCAGGATCTCCATCGAACAGCGTCTGCTCCTTTCCAATAATTTTTTCTGCCATTTTCTTTGTCAATTTATTGTTTATTGTTAACTTTATGGTGCAAAGATAAAGTATTAATTTGATATATCAAGTAAATACTTTATAGAATTAACATAAATTAACTTTATAATTGTGGCTCGATTATGACGGGAGAAGAATTAAAAATAAGCTTACTGTCTTTAGATGAGACACTTGCGAATGTTGCAAGAAAACTTGATATGACCCCACAAAATCTTGATGGAATTCTTAAAACCAAAGATATCAAGACTGGATTAATCGAGAGGCTATGCAAGGTATATCATATCTCCTCAACTTTTTTCTTTAATGAGAGCAGGGGTGGAGTGACAGTTTCTGCCACCGACAACAGCCAGGCGGCAGGGCGGGACCTCCACGTTGCTCCCGAGGATGCCCTGATGGCCGAGAGAGTAAAATACCTCGAAGCCATAGTCAAGGAAAAGGACGAGCGCATCTCCGAGCTCAAGGAACGTATTGAAGATTTGAAGAATAAATAAAGACTCACGAAAGATAACAAGATTCATTATGAGATCTCCGTTTTCATGTGATATTTCAGGAATAAAACATCATTGTCGCGCTTCAGACCATGGTAACTTCAAAGGATATATTATGCCAGAGAATAATCCGTTTGATTCAAATGCGATTGCCATATATAATGAATTTGACAAATTAGTGGGTTATATTCCGCGTGAGCTTACCGCATATGTGAGAATGTGGGCAAATAACAAAAATATAGCGAAATTACCATGTAATATTTCTCTGGAAATTATTCCTTCTGCTAATGTATATAGAGGAGGAGTGGCAATCTACGACACTCACCAAAAAACAGAATCGCCATTTACAGGTAAAAAAGTGTATATATGTAGTGATTTTGTAAAGCTTTACAAATCAGATGTAGTTGCTATAGCGAAATCATTTGGTGCTATAATAAACAGTAGTTTGAAGAAAGACACAGACTATGTCATCTATGATCAGTCCCTTCCTGATATTGTTAAGACACGGAAAGAAAGTAGCAACTTCAGTTTCAAAGAAATTCATATATGCGACTTTATTGCCGAAGCTTTACCTGAAGATGAGCGAGACGAAAGGTTCTTTGGAAAGGAAGTGGCTTTTGCATCAAATCGGGAGACAATGGATGCAGAATTGGCCGCTCGCTATTTAATTGAACATGGTGCACGTTTAACTCAAAGATATAAGAAACGAACTACAGATGTTCTCATAAAATGGGATAAATGGACGAATACTGCTACTGTAAGTAAGGCTATTGAGGATGGTAAAACCATTGTCTCAGTCTCTGAATTACTTGGTTACGAAGACTTAGATTCTTCAATAGATATTAAATCTAATAGCAGGCAATACAGGACTACAAATGAGAGACCCATAATACGTTCTCACGAACCGGAAATTCGGATTTCTTCGAATCAGGCTCAAAATTCATCCAATGGGTGCGCAAGTGTAATAGCTGTTATTTTTATCAGTATAGTTGCAATTTCTTTCTTATTATGTTAATAATTAGATTTCGATGAAGGCAGGGGAGGAGTTACAGTGAATGCCACCGACCACAGTCAAGCAGCTGGCCGAGACATCCATGTGTCAACAGAAGATGCTATTTTAGCAGAAAGAGTTAAGTATCTTGAAGCCATAGTCAAGGAAAAAGACGAGCGCATTTCCGAACTCAAAGAGCGCATATCCGAGCTCAAGACCAAATAAATAATTTAATTGACAGGATTGCATTATGTCAGAAAAGCGACGACGGAAATATTATATCAGATGCCAAGAGATCATAGACGATCTTCACCAGAGAGTTGCCAAAGGTGAATTCATATCCGAACAAAGTTGCAAAATGCTATATGGCACTGCTGATTACAAGGCATTGCTGCATGAATTGCACATAATGAATGCTTCGCATGATTGGACCACTATGACTCCTGCCATGGAATGGCTGTATCATTCTCAATATTTCACGAATAAGGCAAATGAGGAGAACGCCGCCAAGCGTCAGCGTATATCCGTCTACCTTTCAGCGTTGGCAGCTGTGCTTTCTGCTTTTTGCTCTTTTGTTTTATGCTGTAAGGGATGCTATGATGCCCATCACACC
Organism: Muribaculaceae bacterium; assembly: GCA_029060585.1. The sequence continues at coordinate 2,782 of JAIDTS010000548.1, read as the reverse complement.
AATGCATATGAAAAGGATGCTCCCCATTATGAGAGCGATATCATGAAGAATGAAGCGAAGGTCGGTAAGATTGGGGCGACGGATGAAGTCCTTGATGGTGCTCGGCAGATCACTGACAATCTCAATGATCAAGCCTATAAGACAAAGGATACCGCTACCGATACAAGCAGGAAGAACAAAAGTAAGTAATATGTACAGGATTTGTTGCATTAGTTGAAAGTTATATGATCTTATACAATAATAACAAAAAAATCCATGAATATGGAGATGTTAGATGAAAGCAGGGGAGTGATGACAATCAATGCCACCGACCACAGTCAGGCGGCCGCGACCTCCACATAGGTACCTCTTCTCGCGAAGCGGAACTGGAGAAGGAAAACATCGCCCTCCGCCAGCAGCTCATCGAAGCCCAGTCCAAAATCATCCGCCTAATGGAAAAAGAGACATCAGAAAATATTAAATGTTCTTTGTAATTAATGAGAATTTTTGAACCACCTATATACTTCAAACTTGACTCATGGATAAAAATTCCAGAAGTCAATACTACTGGAACTCGTGATAAAGCTATCTTTATCGCACCATCCGGTCAAACATTTTATTTCAAAACATCTATTAACCAGAACAAGAAGATTTATCCTTTTGAGTTCTGGTCTGAGATTGCTGCTGATAGGCTTGGAATGCTTTTGAAACTTCCAGTATTGCATTATCACATAGCAAGCTACGGCGATAAAATTGGATGTCTCTCAGAAAATATGATTGATATCAAAAAGGAAGAATTGATAGAAGGTGTGAATTTCATACTCCAAGTAGAACCAAATTTTAGAGAAATATGCAAGACGAATCATCATTTTGAAAAAATTGAACGAGCATTAAAATCTGTTGGTTTGATAGAATACCGAAGAATAGCCGTAGAAATGGTCTTGTTTGATTGTATAATTGGCAATACTGATAGGCATTCTGAGAATTGGGCATTGATAAGAAATAAGGAAGGTGAGAACTTAAATTCCAAGCTAAGTAAACAAATATTTTATAAAAGATACAAGACATACTGGAACATACACAGGGAATTTAAAATTCCATTACTTAAAGTTCCTAAGCTCCTTGCCATAATAAGGCATACATTTGCTCCTTTTTATGATAATGGAAGCAGTTTGGGAAGAGAACTGTCGGAAGAACGAATCTCTACTCTATTAGAGAATGAAACATTGTTTGATAGATTTTTCTCAAATGGAAAATCGGATATAATTGTAGGTGAAGAGAAAATGACATTCTTGGAAACTATTGATTGTCTATTGGAAAAATACCCTAATGAATGTTCTCATTTTATTTCACATCATTTGTCTAACTACAGTTTTGATGAATTGACATATCATATCGAGCACATGGATGATAGATACCAGAGGAAACTTTTAACGACTTTCGGATATCAAACAAACGAAAACAATTTATTGTTAAACTCATAGATGCTCGTATTAACTACATATATTCTAAACTCATTGATTATGGCAAATAAGTATGATTTTTCACGTATCTCCCTTATGTGGAGACCTGGGAAAGGGCATCGTCGTATCGATGTCGGATCTATTATTGTGTCCAAGGACGGTAATGATCTGAAATTTGAATATTCAACCGATGGTGTTGAAAAAGCTAAAAAAGTAGATAATAATTTTTGCGGTTATCCCGGATTGCCTTTGGACCAGGAATCTTTCAGTTCCCTTCAAATTTCAGAAGTCTTTTTTGGACGTTTGATAAATAATAATAGATCCGACGCGGATGATTTCTATGATTTTTGGTTAGTTGATAAAGAACAGGTAAATAATAAACTCTATGTACTTGCACAAACTCAGGGTTTATCTCTTGGCGATATGTTTGAATTCGTACCTCAATATTTCAGCAATCATAAGCATTCATTTATCACTGACATAGCCGGTCTTTCAGTAAGTGAGTTCGATTTGTCTAAGCTTACAATTGGCGATACTTTAGATTATGAGAAAGAACCAGGAAATCAGTTTGATCAGAATGCTGTATTTGTGAGTTTCAAGGGCGAAAAAATCGGATATATAAAGAAAGGTCACAATACAATTTTTAGAAGAAGGAATCTAAATGGAGTAAAACTATCAGTATGGCGATATACGAATGTGCCTGAATTTGAGAAATTATATGTTAGGATCGATATCAAATATTGATAAACAAAAGATGTTATATCTAGTAACATTAAACAGTTTCTATTCAAGACTCCAGATAGAACTTCGTGATAAAATCTCATGTTTCAATTAAATACTTCAGTGTTCAATGATCTTTAGCTGATTATTATGAAAACTGTAATATCGATATCGAACCATCTTGGAAGTGATCTGAGAACCCGTTCGTTTTTTCGTCGTGACATCGAGCGACTCCTTGACAGGTATAATGAAGACTCCACACTTGATTTCTCCGGAGTAGTATTCATATCTCGCTCGGTAGGAGACGAGATTTGTAATCTCATGATAGACTATCCTAAGCTTTCAATAACAGGAATGGAAGGTGATGTAAAGATGATGTATGATTTGGTTGTTAGAGGAAGAAAAGAACCTCGTGAATATCCTCACATGAATGCCAAAGTATATCATCTCAATACTCTGAAGGACATGCAGGAATTCTTCGAGGCTATCTAAAAATCTCCACATCGCCACCTCTCCCCGCGAATCAGAACTTGAGAAGGAAAACATCGCCCTCCGCCAGAAGTTTTCTAATCCCGGCCCTTGTCAGAGCCGGGATCGATTTTTACAGGATATCCGGAATG
>JAIDTS010000547.1 GCA_029060585.1 Muribaculaceae bacterium | reverse complement strand
CTTCTCACTCGCAAGCAAGACGACCGAAAGGCCGTAGAGGAATTGACTTCCGTCCTCCGTCAGTACCGTCCGGATGATCCCGCTTACTACGACTATGCCCTATTCGGTATTGGCGTTACCGGCAAGAAGATTGAAATTTAGCTATCTTCCCTGAAAAGGCCAGCGTGACGATATGCCCCTCAAACTCCCATGAACTGAGTGTCATTTCCATCTCTCCTTTCTGTGTCTTGACTACACCTTTTCCATACTTGTCTGAAGTGGCCCTCTTTATGTCGGCTGCGATAGTCGGAAGCTTGATTATTTTATAGTCTTCTTTCCAATCCGGAGCGTTACCCATTACTGACTTGTATAGCGCTTCCTTGCATGTCCATGCGAGGATGTGGTGCCTTACATCTTCATCTGTAGGCTTTTCTATGTCTTCTATTGACGGAAGCAATCTATTTTCCGTTTCCGAAAGAAATTTATCCCGGATCTTGATCACCTGGCTCCGGTCGCTCTTCTCCAGATCGATTCCCATTGCTGTGCGTGGATTGATTTCCTCAAGATCAATGTCTGGGGTCTTGGGCAGAGAAGCCACCGCTAGCAAGTGGGATGTATGAGATACTGAGATTCGCTGAGGAATACCGTCAAGCACCGGTGCCCCGCTTCCAAGATGAGATATGGAGCGATAGTCGCCGTCGGCTTCCGAGAAGATCTGCATTGCGAATTGTTTCCAGACTTTCGGCGACTTATCGTCGGCTCCATATATCATCTCAACGGCAACACCGCAGGGAGCTATCTCCCTCTCATACATAAAATCATCCATGCTTTCTTTTCAATTGATAATTAAATTGGTAAATAGAGTGTTGAGAAAAATAATCATCCCGGTTGCCGGTATACGATTATGATTTGTGTTAGCTTGAGCGTCGCTAAATATGCATTGTGCATTATGAATTATGCATTGATCTTAGATGCTCTGATCTTCGTGATTCGGTGCTTCTCTATCTGCATGATTAGAAACCGGAATGGTCCGCGCTGCAGCGACTCCTTGTTTTCTGGGAAATCCCCCTTTATCTCAAGCATCAGTCCTGCAAGTGTCTCCGCATCCCCTATATCACCCAGTTCTTCTTCTTCTGTGTCGGTAACTCTGCAGAAATCACTGATCGGAATTTTTGCGTCGAACATGTATGTATCCGGAGCTATCTTGCGGTAGAGGTTCTGGCTTTCATCATATTCGTCATCGATTTCACCTACTATTTCTTCGATCACGTCTTCAAGGGTGACTATACCCTGCGTGTCACCGTACTCATCGATTACTATTGCCATATGTATCTTCTTTGTGCGGAAGTCTTCAAGAAGATCGTCAAGCGAACGGGATTCAGGAACGAAATATGCATCTCTGATAAGTGCCTGCCAACGGAATTTATCATCTTGTTTGCCAATGTAGGGGAGGAGGTCTTTTGAATAGAGTATTCCCCTTATGGAGTCTTGTGACCGATCGTAGACCGGAATACGGCTATATCCTGATTTTACTATCACGTCGAGCACTTCCTTGAAATTGGCATGGTACTCTATGTCAGTGACGTCGACACGAGAAATCATGATTTCACTCGCTCCTTTTTCTCCGAAAGTCAGGATCCCTTCCAGCATCTCTTTGTCCTGTCCTTCCTGAAGATCGGAGATCTCGAGCGCCTTCTCGAGTTCATCTGTCGTGAGGTTTTCCTGTTTTTTCGCCACCACTTTATTGATGATAGTGGAGGATTTGACAAGCACGGATGAAAGGGGAGAGAAGAGGCTTGAGAAGAATCCGATGCCGGGAGCCGCCATGAGAGCCCATTTCATGCTTCGTCCGCGTGCTACAAGTTTGGGGAATATCTCTCCGAAAAGCAGGAGAAGAAATGTCAGAAGCACTGTCTGCAGAAGAAATCCTACAGCTGCAGAGTGGAAGACAACCGCTTGATTGATGGCAAACGTCAGGAGCACTACCATCGTTATGTTGACGAGGTTGTTGGCTATTAATATGGTTGCAAGCAGCTTTTCCGGATTTTTTATCAGCTTTAGAGCCTTTTGGGCGTTAGGACTGTCATCTTCTTCGATTTCCGCTATTTCTGATTGGGATAACCCGAAATATGATATCTCGCTCCCTGATACGAATGCGGATAGACAAAGGCAGATCAACGCTATGAGCACTATGACGCTCCAAGATGTCCAATCTTCCGGAGCATGAAATGATATGGCTGTTGAGGCAAGCTGGCTCAAGGCCAGCAGCGGACTGTGTGCAGGTAAAGGGTCTGTATCCAATTTTCTGTAATAGTTGGTTATGAATGCAAAATTACAATTTTTTGCGTTACCTACCAAATATCCACTTAAAAATTTCTGTTTGCATTAAATAAAACGGCAGCCATTTTCACAAATGACTGCCGTTAAGTGCTTTCCATAATACATTTTACTAACCTAACATCATGAAACTAATTTCTTACTTTATCTTTAAAACAAATTTATATCGCAAAGGTTTAAAATGAGTGTAATTTTTACAATTTTTAATATTCCCACTACGTTTCTTTCATTGATTAATCATGTTTTATGATGATTATCATGACAGATCAAGATTTTCCTCTCAAATAAGTCAACACAAATTGAATCTATAATCTTTAATAATTATTCTTTTGAAAGAAATAGTAGGCCGTTTCGCTCCATCGCCGTCGGGACGTATGCATCTCGGAAATATATATACGGCCCTCCTCTCGTGGCTTTCAGTTAAGTCGAGAGGTGGCAGGTGGATTCTCCGAATAGAGGATCTTGATCCACAACGCTCTAAAACGGAGTATGCCCGTATGATTGAAGAAGATCTTCAATGGCTCGGTCTTCAATGGGATGAGGGTGGGCTTGACGGTAAAGGGCCTGTTGGTCCCTATGTTCAGAGTCGCCGGCATCATCTATATGAAGAAGCTCTTCAGCGTCTAATGGATACGGGACTCTGCTATCCATGCACATGCACACGTGCAGATATTCTCGCCACTCAGGCTCCTCACGAATCCGATGGGAGAGTGGTGTATAAAGGGACGTGCCGTCCCTCAGTCATACCATCTTCTTATATCAATATCCCTCATGCAGCCATCCGTCTTATTGTTCCGGATCAGGACATTATTTTCGCTGACCGTGTCAAAGGCGCTCAGACTGTAAACCTTGCCCGGCACTGCGGCGATTTTGTGTTGCGTAGAGGCGACGGTGCTTGGGCATATCAACTCGCTGTAGTGGTCGACGATGCCTTGATGGGAGTGACGGAAGTGTTGCGGGGCGACGACCTACTTCTTTCAGCCGCTCAGCAGATCTATCTTTTTCGTCTTTTGGGATATAATCCGCCTGAATTCGCCCACGTCCCGCTCGTATGCAACGACTCGGGAGTGCGTCTCTCAAAGCGAGACAAATCACTCTCCATGGAATATCTGCGCGCCCGCCATTCTCCCGAAGAGATTATTGGAATGGCGGCTTATCGCGCCGCCCTCATCTCTTCTCCACGTCCTGTCTCGCTGTCGGAACTCCTCGGCAATGAAAAAATTATGCATTGTGAATTATGAAT
>JAIDTS010000546.1 GCA_029060585.1 Muribaculaceae bacterium | reverse complement strand
CTTGAATGCTGTGCTCTCTGCCCCTCCGCCCCTTTGCGCGAGATCCACCGTTCCCACCACCCCAGCGTCCCCACCGTGATGCCACCCCCATACCGCGTAGCCAATCTCTGAAAGCTCTGAAAGCTGAAAGCTTACTTGCATATCTCAACAAAAATCCTTATCTTTGCGTTTGAATAGAAAAAATGGAATGATATGGCAGAATATTCACTCAGATTAGAATCTGAAAAAGACTACAGGATAATAAAGAAATTGTTGAAGGCTTTCGAGGGAGCCTCAATAACTCCAATAAGGAAAAGGAACTCCGGCATGAATGACCCTGTAGGAAGTCGTCTTGAAGGGAAAGCTCACTCTGCCAAAGTCGAGAAAAGACTCCAGGCATTCGACAAACTTGCTGCTCGTCTGTCGATGGATAGGATTGACACCGAGGATCCAAGAACCAAATATCTTCTAAGCAAATGAAGAAGATATTTCTTGACACAAATATTGTGCTTGATTTTCTCATTCGGGATGAATACAAATCTCAAATCAGAGACCTGATTAGTCATAGCGATGATTACGATTTGTACATCAGTTATCTGACAGTGGCAAATGCTGCCTACATAATGCGGAAATATTCCAAAGCCGAATTAAAATCAAACATTGAGTTGATATTGGAGCTGTTTGAGATCATTAGCTCCGATAAGACTCAGATTGAAAAAGCCATTAAGGCTGATTCCCCGGATTTTGAAGATATGCTTCAGTATCAGTCGGCAAAGAGTGCCAAATGCGATGTCATCCTGACAAGGAACGCAAAAGACTTTTCTTTCTCAGATCTACCGGTCATGGACGTCACAACATTCCTATCTTTATTTAATGATTAACTATATATCATTAGATTACCCCTCCGCACCCTACCATTGAACTTCCATCAAATCGCTGGTATAAAATATCCGCGACAGCCAGCAAAGCCACGCTCATTGACGAATCCGCCCCCAGCGTAACACCCTCGACAAGCAATCCATAGCTGCCCCATTCACGCAATGCGAAGCGAAGCGAGCGAGCCTCGGCGTCCTCTGCTTCCGAGTGCCGCACCTCCGTTGAGAAAGAATCCCTCCGCGAGCCCTCTGCCCCTTTGCGCGATATCCACCGTTCCCTCCACCCCTGCGTCCCCACCGTGATGCCCAACATATTACGTAGCCTATGGTACTCCCTGCTTGCTGCTGAAAGTTTCCCGACATCAGGGCCCTTGTACTCTGGAACTCTGGTCTTGAATGCTGTGCTCT
>JAIDTS010000545.1 GCA_029060585.1 Muribaculaceae bacterium | reverse complement strand
GCTCCTTCGCCAAAAGCCAAAAATCGTTCCAACCCAGCGACCCCAGGAGCTCTGAAATTTTTGTGAGATGGGGTCTAAGTATGTCATGAACATTAATGCTTCAAGGGCATTCAGCCCGGAAGAAGAACGAACAATAGACCTTGCTTTCGATGAGCTGCTCCGTTCCTATGTGGAAAGCCGCCATCGCCGCAAGGTGGAACTCGTGGGCAAGGCATTTCGCTTTGCCCGCGTGGCCCATCAGGGCTGCCGTAGAAACGACGGCAGCCCCTATATTCTTCACGCCCTCGCGGTGGCACTGATATGCAGCCGTGAGCTCGGACTCGGATCTACGACGATCGTCTGCGCTCTCCTGCACGATATCGTGGAGCACTCCGATAGGAGCATCGCAGATATTGAGGCAAATTTCGGCCCGCAGATTGCTTCAATAGTGTCGGGTATCAACAAGCTTTCCGGCGGTATCTTCGGCCATGCTGCCGAGACGCAGGCGCTCAAGCTACGCGACATGATGATGTCGATGAGCACAGATGTCCGCGTGATTCTTGTGAAGATGGCCGACCGTATGCACAATCTGCGTAATGTGGCCACTCAGCGTCCGGAACGCCGTCGGAGGATTGCTCGGGAGTCTCTCTATGTGTATGCCCCACTCGCCGAGAGGTTGGGCCTGTTTATGATGAAGAGCGAGTTTGAGGATCTCGCTTTTCGTTGTGAGGATCCCGAAGGCTACGAGATGGTATGCCGAAAGCTCGAGCAGTCTGTCGACGAGCGCCAGCGTATCGTGGATGCTTTCGTGGAGCCTCTCAGGAGTAGGCTTGCGTTCGAGGGTGTCGATTGCGAGATTAAGGCGCGCGTCAAGAGCGTGTATTCCATTTTCCGGAAGATGCAGAAGAAGGGAATTCCTTTCGAGGAGGTGTTCGATGTCTATGCGGTAAGGGTGATATATGAAAACGACGATGACGCACTCGAGGAGCCACTTGCACGCCGCATCGCGGAAATTGTTTCCGAGGGACGTGAGATTCATCCCGACCGCACCCGCGACTGGTTGCGCACCCCGAAAGACAACGGTTATCGCGCGCTCCATCTGACATTGCGTCGCGGTTCGGGTCGATGGACGGAAGTGCAGATCCGGAGTCGGAAGATGGATGATATAGCGGAGCTCGGATACGCAGCCCACTGGAAGTATAAGGACGGTGTCCAGACCGATACAGAGCGCCTCGACAATCTGGTCAATTCCGTCAAGGAGATTCTCGCCAATCCCGAACCTAACGCTGTCGACTTTCTCGATACTCTCCGTTTCAATATCTTCGCTAAGCAGATATATGTGTTCACTCCTGACGGCGACCTTATCGGCCTCCCCTCCGGGGCGACTGTGCTCGATATGGCGTATGCTGTCGGTCCCTACGTCGGCGACCATTGCATCGGAGGAAAAATCGACCGCCGTCTTGTCGGACCCGATCATCCCCTTGAAAGCGGCGACCTCGTTGAGATAATTACGGTTAGATGTGCCAGTCCCGATGAAAATTGGCTCGGGAGGTGCGTCACGGCTCATGCCCGCAACATCATTAAGTCAAGATTATGAAAGCTACCGACCTTATATCAAACGCTACCATCCTTAAGATAGCCGTTGCCATAACGGCATCGGTGATTGTGCTTCTGCTTATCATGAAGAGCGATCATCAGAATTTCAGTTATGAACTGAATCAGCCGTGGCGCTATCCGCTGCTGACCGCGGAGTTCGACACCCCGGTCATGCGTGATTCGGTGTCGGCGCAGCTGATGCGAGACAGCATCGACCGCGTGTTTATCCCGTTTGTGATTCGCGATACACGCGCATCGGCCCGTAATGTCGATCGCTTCGTGAAGATAATCGGCAACTATGTCGGAGTCGCCGACGCTGCCTTCCTTGGGAAGAAACTGTCAGAGGTATATGCCAGGGGTGTGGTCAGCGCTGAGCTTTACGACCATATCCATTCTTTCGCCAATTCGCAGCTTCGTGTAAGCGATGAGTCTGAGAATATGAATGCCGTCAAGGTGATCGATGCCTCTGGAATGATGTCGCCCAACATGGCTTATAAAGCGGTGGATTCGGCCTACATGGCGGCGAAGTCAACTCCAAAGTATGAGGCCCGGCTGAGCGCGGATGTGGCTAAGGCTCTCAATGCGAGCCTCGCTCCGAATATAGTGATCGATTCGGCATCAGACCGGCGTTTCCGTGATCAGGAATACCTGAATGTGAATTCAGCTCTTGGTGTCATTAAGAAAGGGCAGCGCATTGTCGACCGTGGAGATATCATCGATGCACAGATATACACAAATCTCAACAACTATATCGACATGCTTGATAAGACCGAGGCGAAGACCCTTTCGAAGAAGTTCTTCACCATCGCGCAGGCTATATATATCGGAATCCTGTTCACTCTACTCTATCTTTTCCTTGCCGTCTACCGCCCCGATATCTTTGAGGATTTCAAGAAGGTGACTTTTATTGTCTCTCTTATCACTTTCTTCGTCGTGATAGCGATCGAATCTGCCGATGTGTTCAATAATGGACTCTACCTCATTCCTTTCGCCGGCGTTCCCATAATTATCACGGTCTTCACGGATGCTCGCACTGCGATATTCTCTCATGTGGTTTGTATACTGATGATTGCCCTTGCGGCTCCGTTCCAGTTCCAGTTCGTGGTTATTCAGCTCGTGGTTGGAATTAGCGCGACGTTCTGCATACATCATCTCGCGCGCCGCAGTCAGCTACTGCGCACGGCCCTTATCACTTTCGGCCTCTATATCGTATGCTACGCCATGATGCTCACTCTGTCTGAAGGTACAGTGACTTCCTTCTCCTGGCGTATGGTGGGCGTTTTCGGCATCAACGGTGTTTTGCTGTCTTTCGCCTATCTACTCATCCTTGTGGTTGAGAAACTTTTCGGATTTACGTCCACGGTTACGCTCGTGGAGCTTTCGGATATAAATAGCCCCATATTGAGAAGTATGGCGGAGGTGGCTCCTGGCACGTTCCAGCATTCGATGCAGGTGTCTACTCTCGCTGCCGAGGCCGCCAGGGCCATTGGAGCTAACACTACCTTGGTGCGTACAGGTGCCCTGTATCATGATATAGGTAAGAGCGAGTCACCCATATTCTTCACTGAAAACCAGCATGGTGTCAATCCTCATGCCGGCCTCGATCCGGAGACAAGTGCGCGGAAGATAATTAGCCATGTGACTGATGGCCTTGCCATAGCTTCGCGCGAGAAACTCCCGCAGGTGATCAAGGATTTCATTGCCGAGCATCATGGCCGAGGCGTTACGAAGTATTTCTACAATACTGCTGTTAACGCAAGCGCCGATGGGGTGGTGGATAAGTCAAACTATGAATATCCTGGTCCGAATCCTCAGAGCAAGGAGACCACAATTCTTATGATGGCAGATGCCATTGAGGCTGCTTCCAGGTCTCTTAAGGACTATAGCCCGCAGTCGATCGATACACTCGTCGATAAGATTATAGATTCTCAGATGGCAGATGGTCTCTACAACGAGTCTCCCATAAACTTCCGTGACATAAACATAATCAAGGATACCTTCAAGAAGAGACTCGCTACCATCTATCACTCCCGAATAGAATATCCCGAAATAATGAAGCGCGATTAATCCCCATACCCGTAAGGCAACAAATTCCAAAATTTTCCGTTCCTAATATAGGGACTCTCTCTGGCGCCCCATCTTAGCTTATGTCGGAATCTTATATATCTAATAATCGTAGAACTTTCAGGGCATTCGTATGGATGCTCGTGACTGTTATTCTCATGGCGCTTGCTGCCCCTCTGGAGGCGGATGCCGCGAAGAAGAAACGGTCGTCTAAGGCCAGGACTACCGCTACTACTAAGAAGAAATCATCCTCTTCCTCTGCCAAGAAGAAGACTTCTGCTTCATCTTCCGGTAAGAAGAGGTCTTCAAGCCGTAGGAACTCCAAAAGCAGACGGCGCTCTTCTTCCTCTTCTTCAAGAGGTGCCAACTGGGCTCTTACTGCTGCCGATGTAAATCCGGATTCTCAGAGTCCCGAGGTGAAGGTGAAGAAGTCGTCGAAGCGTCAGGTGACTGTTGAACGCCCCGATCTGGAGGCAATTCGAATCGCAACGCTTGATCCCTCGAATCCGATGTATTTCCCGAAACTCATGAAGAAATTCAACCGCAACGATACGACTATGACGGCTGATGAGTTCCGTCATCTTTATCTCGGATATATGTTTCAGGAAGACTATGACCCCTATCGTGAGTCCCCTTACTCAAGCGTGACCGACAGCTATCGCAACAAGACCTCGCATACGAAAGAGGAAATCGATACGATCCGCAAGTATGCCGAGCTTACTCTCCTCGATAATCCATTCGACCTTAGGCAGATGTCGTTTCTTGTCCATGTCCTCAAGGAACGACGCAAGGATATGAGCGCGAAGATATGGGAATATCGTCTCGAGCATCTGCTCGGCGCAATAAAGAGCACCGGCACTGGAGAAAACGAGGAAAACGCCTGGTTTGTGATCTATCCGGCTCACGAATACGATATGGTGCAGCTTATGGGCTATCATGCAGTCGACGCCGATTTCATTGAGCCTGGTTTCGACTATCTGATGGTGGAGCCTGAGGAGGAGACCCTTCGTAGACTGCGCGATAAGGTACAGAAAGGTTTCTTTTTCGACGTACGCCAGATTCACCAGCAATATGAGATGAAGCACCCCGATGACGAGGATGAAGATTCTGATGCGGTAACGCCAGACGACACCGTTGAAGAAGACCCAGATGATATCCCCGCGGAGGAAGACCCTGATGACATCCCCGCGGAGGAAGAAGATCCCGACGATATCCCCGCTGAAGAATAAATAGGAGGGGAGAGCTCCAGCTCTCCCCTGAGCCTTCTTAAAAAATCCCATCTCTTCAGAGTCGATTTACAATTAAGTTTGTTCTAATTATAGAGTAGAATATAATTCAACTTTCGTAAGCATAAGTTGAGGGTTATAACCCTATACCCTTTTACCAATTACCCTTAAGTTGAGTTTGCGAAACTTAAATAATATAAATATTAATCATGGAAAATAAAGAAATAATCGACGATGGCAAATTT
>JAIDTS010000544.1 GCA_029060585.1 Muribaculaceae bacterium | reverse complement strand
ATCTGATACTGCGCCGGCACCTTTCCCTCACCTCCTTCCCACGGATGGAACGAATGAGAGTCGAGAAGGGACATAGCTTCCTCGTGGCGCCCCAACTGATTGAGAAGAGTAATTCGCTCAAGCATGAGATCGTCTCTTCCAGCAGTCAATGCGGGATACTTCTCGAGCAAGCTCAACCTAAATTTGTGGGGATAGCGGAGGCGCCTGTATAGCTGGTCAAGCTCCATAAGCACACGGCCATCGCTTCGATCAAGATCTAAGGCCTTTTCCATGTATTCAACAGCTTTTGCGGCATCTTTTCTCTTATTGAAATAAGCAAGCGCAAGGTTTCGCCATACGGTGGGGAACCCGGGATTCAGATCGAGAGCCTTTTCCCAGTTTTCGATTGCCAGATCGTACTGACGCTTGTCGTAATATATATTGCCGAGCAGATAACGAGCATTGGCATCGTCGGGATTCAGCTCGAGGGCAGCCATCAGCGCCACCACGGCATAAAGAGAATTCGGATAACAACGGGAGGGATCTTCAGACGCGGCTTTCCTCAGCACTTCCGCAGCCTTTTCCTGCTGACCGAGGCGAATCAAGGCCAATGCCTTTAAATAAAGCCCCATGAGGGACAGAGCTCCCCTCTTATCCGCGAGTTCCAGAACAGACAACGCAGTCCCGGGGTCTCCTCCATCGAGAAACTCAACCGAGAGTTCCTCATAGTTCCTGTCCTCGTCGCGCATCAGGCCTATGAACTGCTGCCTTACAGCCTCATCCTCCTTAGCCAACCATTTAACGTAAAGACAACCGAAGTTAAACCTATCAATTTCCAGAGACTTATCGCATAAGGAAATTGCCTCCTCTATGCGACCCATCTTAACGAGAAGAGCGGCGCAGAGTGTACGAGCCCTATGATTATGATAGTTCCGGCAAAGGCAGCGTTCAGTCTCATACAGGGCATCATCATAGCGTCCCTGCATAGCGGAAATCCTCGCACAAGCAAGATAGCCGGCATCCTGCCATGCGCCATTCCAAGTGGATTTATAGAATCTTGAGTAGGCTTCATCGAAGCGTCCCTGGTATTTCAAAGCCACTCCGAGGTTATAGACGGGCTCTCCGTCATAAGGATTAGGATTCCTGCGCATCAGCACCTTGACGGCTTTTTCAAGGTATTTCCCGGCCATTTCAAAGCGACACCTACGGAGATACCATAGACCAAGGGCATTATTGCACCTATAGTCGTCAGGATCGCGGCGCAACGCTTCCTCATAGTAGTCTACAGGGGAGAAAGACGCATGACGGTACTGCTCAAGGTGGAGTCCAGTCAGGAAAAGCTGTTCGCAAGACTTGATCTCCGAAGGAGACAATGCCGCCTCAGCGGCATCAGGCACCGGACGGATCTCATCAGGCTCAGCCTTCCAAGAGAGATGACCGCATCTACCCCATCTCACAGACACCGAGAGATCCTCCAGCTCTCGGCCGGACATTGGAATCCCGACGGAATAGACGTTCTCAGGCGATAGTTCGACGGATTCTTCAAAAAGGACATTCCCCGACAAGTCAGAGACAACAATATGGAAAGTATCCTTAACCGTAGCGAAGAGTTTCAACTTGGCAAGTTTTCCGGGAGACGTGACCTCAAAATTGAGCAAAAGGTCGCGACAGGCGTTCTTCACCATACCGAGTTCGCGGTAAGGGAGAAAATACTGAGTGAACTCCTTCTCCTCAAAAGGCATAAGCCAAGAGAAGTCGGGTTGATTCTCCGTATATACACCCGCCATGAGCTCGATGTAAGGGCCGTCATCATCCGTAAGGTTTCTGTCCCAGGCACGTCCAAAGTCACCATTGCCCCATGTCCACTGTTTTTTCCCAGGACTGACGTTATGATTAGCCACATGGAGCATCCCGGCCTCAGAATCGCATTCATAGCCACCCTCGAAATCATATCCTGAATTCACTGCCATATAGCTGGTAGGCACGAAAATATTCTTATAGTTAGCGATGTCGACTCCCGCGGAATAGTCCATCTTATAATATGTCCCGGTAGCTATAGGAAAAGAGGATACCGCACGCTTGCCATGGTCGAAGACAGCATTAATGTCAGGGGGAAAAACGGACCGATAATGTTCGTTGACAGCCACAGCAGGGTTGGCCCACCATAGAAATGTCTGAGGCAAATCCGTAGGATTATACAGGATTCCCTCTATTTCAAGACGCGCACAACCAGGGCGCAGAGTGAAACCGGCCATTCCTTTCTGGTGAGTCATCCTTTCGGTCTCTCCGACCCAAACGGTCACGGATCCGTCGGTATTCTCCACTATACGGCAGTCTACAGGCATATAAGTGGAAGGCCTATGATGCTGGGGCCAGTTGAACTCGATGCCACCGGAAATCCAGGGACCGGCAAGACCTACCAAAGCAGGCTTAATGACATGGTTGTAGTAGACAAAATGACGTCTCTTGATCTTGTCGTAGGCCATCTGTATGCGACCTCCGAGTTCCGGAAGGACCATGACCTTAATGTATTCATTTTCCAGGAAGACAGCATTCCACTCATGGTCTGTCTTCACGTCTGATATAGATTCAATCACAGGGTAAGGATAAACGGATCCAGACGAACCCTGATAGACCCTGTTTTCAAGAAACACAGGGTTCTTTTCCGGTTGTCCGACTTCATATGTGGGGATTACCACTTTTTCTTGCCATGCCTTTACCATAATAGAGTTGTTGAGTTGTTATGTTGTGGGGAGTATGTGTTTTTTGGGGTCATATTATGTCCTTCTCGATTTCTTCGAGCGTGCGTCCCTTAGTCTCGGGGAGACGCTTCCTGAAATATAAAAATCCAACGAGGCAGATGGCTGAATAGAGCCAGAATGTCCCGAAGCTTCCGAGCGACGCATTTAGGATGGGGAAAGAATATGTCAGAGTGAAGCAGCCGCTCCAGAGGGCAAACGTACACACAGCCATGGCCACTCCTCTGAATCTGTTGGGAAAAATCTCCGAGAGAAGCACCCATGTCACCGGGCCGAGAGTCATGGCGTAACATGCAATGGCAAGCATCACAAGAATCACCATCAGAATGCCCGACACCTCAAAGAAATAGCAGGAACCAAGAATAAGATAAATAGCGAAAAGTCCTCCGGAGCCAAGAAGCATAAGTTTCCTACGGCCAATCCTGTCGACCGTGTATAAGGCAACAAAAGTGAACACCACGTTGGTAATGCCGGTCAGCACGATATTAAACAGCATCTCTCCAAGATCATATCCGGCATTCGCGAATATTTCCTGGGCATAATTGAAGATTACATTTGTGCCGCACCACTGCTGGAAAACCGCGATAACGACTCCCAAGACGATGAGTGAGAGGTAAGGCTTACGGAAAAGGGCTAAAAGGGATCCTTTTTCAGCCGAATCGCTATCAGCCTCCTGAATCGCTTTTATCTCGACATACGCGTACTCTTCACCTCCGATATGGCGGAACACGTCGGTAGCCATCTCTTTCTGACCTTTCCCCATAAGCCATCTGGGACTCTCGGGAATGAAGAATGCAAGAAGAAGAAACACAACGGCAGGAAACGCCTCAGCCCAGAACATCCATCTCCACCCCCATTGGCAATTCCATGACTGGACCGGAGGGAGATCAAGGCCCTGCGGAATAGGTTCGGCAATGAGCCAGTTGACTATCTGCGCCGCAAGAATTCCGAGCACAATAGTCATTTGATTGATGGAAACCATCCGGCCTCGAGTCTCAGAAGGAGAAACCTCCGCAATATACATAGGAGACATCCCGGATGCCACGCCTATGGCTACGCCCCCAATCAGGCGAGCGGTCAGAAATGGGACAAACGTATCGACAGCTCCTGTCAGATAAGCCGAAATAAGGAATACAATAGCCGAAAAAAGCAGAAGCGGCTTACGCCCGAACAAGTCGGCGAAGAAGCCGGCAACCATTGCACCAACGAGACATCCCGCAATGGCTATACTCATCGCGAGGCCCTGCATGGCCGGGTCGGCCTCTATTCCGAAGAATGCCTCATAGAACGGCTTTGCACCTCCAATGACCACCCAATCGTAGCCGAAGAGTAGTCCTCCCATAGCCGAAACACAGCAAATGAAATAGATGAATCGGCGGTTGATCTTTTGTTTCATGATTGTTAGATATAAATGTGCCGCAAAATTATAGAAAAATCCTATTCAGGAAAATGCACAAATAAGCACAAATGATGGACAATATTACTTTCATCAAGAAATCCGGCCTCAGATGGGGCTAATATTTGGAGAAGCTGAAAATAATATTTAACTTTGTATACAAAACTATAACGACTGACTCAAATGAAAAACTTTCTTACCGCACTTGCAGGGACGTTGCTTACAATAGTGCCGTTGTTCGCCCAGAAACCCACGCTCACCCATGTCTTCGATATACGTGCAGAAATCGGAGAGGCAATCAATGGAGGAATGAACCCGCATGGCGTCAGTGTTACTATCCCGATCACCGGAGGCACAGTGGAAGGGAAAGTGAATGGAACCATTATACCGGGAGGAGCGGACTATCAACTCGTAAATCCCGATCAACATCGTTCGGAACTGCAGGCCATCTATACAATCATGACCAACGACTCCGTGGCAATACACGTATGCAACGAAGGCATCAACCGCTTCAGTCAGGATGACTCATA
>JAIDTS010000543.1 GCA_029060585.1 Muribaculaceae bacterium | reverse complement strand
GGACCGCTCTATGAGATATTCGAGTATAATCCCATGTGGCTAATATGGATGTGCAGCCTGAGCCTTCTGATACTTCTTGTACTGACGCTCTTCATGGGGGCACATTTCATCCTTCACATGACCGGGAAAGTGAAAGGAATGAGCACTGCTCTAAGAATCATATGCCTGACGGTCTGGATGATAGCGCTGATCATCTTTTCAGCATCATCTACAAAAATAATCAGCAGGGTCAGCATCCAACATGACTGGCACAGGTATGGAGTCGAGGACTATGAAGATAGAATCCAAAGAAAAGAAGACCGCAAGATAAACAATCTACTGAACGCCGGATGGAACCTTACGAGAGGAGAAAATCTAAGTGATTACACCAAAGCCGGAGGACATTTCTCAGGAGACGACAAAATTCGGTATCTACACGCCTCAAGAGAGAACAGCAGCATGCTGATGGAGTATGAAGTAGACAGGACTCAGAAAGTAGCCCCCGGACTATACACACTCCACGCTATAGGGAGAACGAACGGACAAGGAGCCGAGATTTTCGCGATAGACGCAAACGGAAAACGTCTGACAGCGGAGATACCGATATGCGGAAATGAGGGAGGCTCGCTGTGGCATGACGCCAAAGTGGCACTTGACGCAGATACAGCAATGAACCGTTCAGATAGAGGCTATCTTCAAAAAATCGCTAAATCCAACGATGGCAAGGGATATGGATGGAGCAGTATCGAGATAGACAGCATAACGGTAGGACCGGACAGCATTGTAAGATACGGAGTCACGAATCTTTCCAACAATAAGACGTGGGACGGCACATGGCTGTCTGCCACTTCTTTTGAGTTGAGAAGAAAAGAAACTGCAGAAAACTGAGGTCCATTTTTTACGAGATGGGCCTAAAAGAATCCGATTCCTTGGCTAAATAGGAATCGGATTTTTTTGTTTTTTCCTAATTTAGTTGAATAATTGAATAATATGAAATGGGCCTCACGCGGAGAGGCGGAGGAGCACAGAGCATAGCATTCAAGACCAGAGTTCCAGAGAACAAGGGCCCTGATGCGGGAAACTATTCAGTAGCAAGCAGGGAGTACCATAGGCTACGCAATGCATTGTCGCTGGCTACGCAGCTATCAACTAAATTGGGAAAGGACCGATTTTTTTATGTTATAGGGCATATATATTGATGGAATGGATTTTTTTTTGTATATTTGCAACATAGAAGATCGGAAATATCCGACAATATTCTCTAACCACTGTCAAATTGACCTAATACATGAAGAAAAAGAAACTCCTTTTAGGTGACGAGGCCTTTGCCTTAGGGGCGATAAACGCCGGCTTGAGCGGATCCTACGGATATCCGGGAACGCCCTCCACCGAAATCATGGAATTCATACAGGCAAATGCCATCGCAAAGGAAAGAGGAATACATTCCCACTGGTCGAGCAACGAAAAAACCGCCTATGAAGAAGCACTGGGGATGTCATATGCAGGCAAACGTTCGATAGTCACCATGAAACATGTAGGCCTGAACGCCTCTGCTGACGCATTCGTCAATTCAGGAATGACCGGAGCCAACGGAGGGATGCTTGTAGCAGTAGCCGACGACCCCTCCATGCATTCTTCACAGAACGAACAGGACACCCGTTTCTACGGAGAATTCGCATTCATTCCCATACTTGAGCCATCGAATCAGCAGGAAGCCTACGATATGGCTGAATACGGGTTTAAGCTTTCTGAAGAATTTGAGATTCCCGTCATAGTCAGATTCGTCACGAGACTAAGCCATTCAAGAGCGACTGTAGAAGTGGATATAGATGCTCTTCCTGAAAACAGCATACATTTTCCGAGTGACGGAAAGAGATGGGTACTCATGCCAGGCAACTCGAGAGTACGCTATAAGGAACTGATTACCATCTATGGCCAGCTTGAGAAAGCCTCGGAAAGATCTCCCTTCAACATCTACACTCCAGGCAAAGATCATAGTCTCGGAATCGTGGTCAGCGGTATAGCAGCCAACTACCTCAATGAAACCTTCGCTGAGGGATGTCCTTTCCCTACTTTAAAGATCTCGCAGTACCCACTCCCCAAAGCAATGATCAACAAACTTGCACAGGAATGTGATGAACTTCTGATCATAGAAGAGGGACAGCCCTTCATTGAAAAAGCGATGCTCGGGGTCCTAAACCCAAGCAAGAAGATTTACGGAAAACTTGACGGAAGTCTCGCGCGTACAGGAGAGCTCAATCCGGACCTCATAAAAGAATGCGTGCGCAAACTACGTCCGGAACTTAAATCAATCAATACGGGAGATATCCGAAAGGCAAGCAGCATCACGGTAGGACGTCCGCCATCGCTCTGCAAGGGATGCGGACACAGGGACGTATATCAGGCACTTAACGACGTAGTTGCAGCGTATAAGGAAGCGAGGGTGTTCGGAGACATCGGGTGCTACACACTCGGCTATCTCGCACCATTCAAAGCACTTCACACAGTGCTCGACATGGGAGCATCCATCACCATGGCGAAAGGGGCATCCGAAGCGGGAGTGCATCCATCAGTAGCCGTCATAGGAGACTCCACCTTCACGCATTCAGGACTGGCAGGACTTCTTGACGCCGTCAATGAAGACAGCAACATCCTCGTCATTATCTCTGACAACCTAACGACAGGCATGACAGGAGGTCAGGACTCACAGGGAACAGGCAAAATCGAAGAAATATGCCTTGGCCTTGGAGTTAAGCCGGAACATCTCCACACGATAGACTCTCTGCCAAAGAACCATGACGAAATGGTAGAACTCTTCAAAAAGGCAATAGACCATGAAGGGTTATCGGTAGTGGTCTCACGCAGGGAATGCATTCAGACAGCAAGGAGACACGGAGGCCATAGAGGCCCCAAAACCTCGGAATAAGCAAAGAAAGTTGTTTAAACTTATTTACTATACAATGAAGAGTTTAAACAACTAAAAAAATAAAAACAACGAAAAGAACGAGAACGACCGTGAAAACAGATATAGTACTCGCAGGTGTCGGCGGACAGGGTATACTGAGCGTAGCAACCATACTCGGAGTCGCCGCACTGAAAGAAGATCTCAATATCAAACAGGCAGAAGTGCACGGCATGAGCCAGCGTGGAGGAGACGTGCAGTCAAACCTCAGAATTTCCTCCGCTCCGATCCACTCCGACCTAATACCCAAGGGGGAAGCGGATCTAATAATCAGTCTGGAGCCAATGGAGGCTTTGAGATACTTACCGATTCTTTCTCCTGAAGGATGGATAATCACCTCAACAGCACCGATAGTCAACATACCCAACTATCCGGAAATAAAAGAGATAGAAGCCGAGCTTCGAAAAAGCGACAACCTCATAGCGTTTGACATGGAAGAGATGGCCAAGGATGTGGCCTCTCCGAGATCGAGCAATATGGTGCTTCTCGGAGCCGCTTCCCACTTCATAGAAATAACTCCAGACAAGATCGAGGCAGCCATCAGAAGTGTATTCTCAAGCAAAGGAGACTCAGTCGTAGAAGCCAATATAAATGCCTTCCGCGCAGGAAGAGAGAAAGCAGATTCCTTCATTGCCAAATAAACACCGCTACACATGTTTCCACTATCAAAAGACATACTTGACAGGACAGCCGCAGAACTCGGGATCCTCGACATATCGACGGCAACCATAAGGCAGATAGTAGCGCTTTCAGGGGCGCTTGAAAAAGAAGCAGAAGAAAAATTCGTACATCTCGAACTGGGGAATCCAGGACTTCCCTCTTCGGAAATAGGGATCGAGGCGGAAATCGAAGCTCTTCGCTCGGGAGTGGCCAACAAATATCCAGCCATCAACGGAATACCCGAATTAAAGAGAGCAGGGGCACGATTCATCAAGGCATTCCTTGACATCGATATTCCGGAGAAAGCAATCATACCTACTGTAGGATCGATGCAAGCAAGTTTCACCCTTCAGTTACTTCTAAGCCAGAGACTTCCAGGAAGAGACACGATCCTTTTCTTCAATCCCGGATTTCCAGCGCAGCGCCATCAGGCCAAGGTGCTCGGAATAGGAATCGAGCAGTTTGACATCTACAATCATAGAGGAAAGGCACTGGAGGCAAAATTGGAGGAAATCCTATCGAAAGGGAACATCACAGGAATGCTCTTCTCCAACCCCAACAATCCCTCATGGATCAACCTTACGGAAGAGGAACTCGCAATCATAGGCAGGATGGCTACGAAACATGACGTCATCGCACTTGAAGACCTTGCATATATGGGAATGGACTTCAGGACCGACTTCAGCCATCCTTTCGAAGCACCTTATATCCCGAGCGTAGGCAAATATACGGATAATTACATCATGCTTGTATCCGGCTCTAAAATATTCAGTTACGCAGGACAGAGAATAGCAGTGGCGGCCATGAGCAAGGAAGTGTATGAACGCCAATATGAGACCTTCACAAAATTCTACGAGATGCCGGCGTTCGGAGACGCCTATATCTTCGGAGTGCTTTACACAGCAAGTTCCGGCACCTCTCATTCGGCCCAGCGAGCGCTTGCCGCCATGATGAACGCTGCATGCGATGTCAAGTTGAATTTCGTCAGAGACACATCAGAATATGCAAGGAGAGCCGCCATAATGAAGAAATGCTTCATCGACAATGGTTTCCATATCGTGTATGAACGCGACGGGGACCGCCCCATATCAGACGGCTTTTTCTTTACGGTAGGATTTAAGGG
>JAIDTS010000542.1 GCA_029060585.1 Muribaculaceae bacterium | reverse complement strand
CTGAAGCTCGTCAACGTCAACAACGAGGAGACGAGCATAGACGTTAATACTCTCGAGTTCTCTATCTCTCTGCTTGAGAAAGGGGGATATCCCCACTTCATGCTGAAGGAGATATTCGAGCAACCGTCGACACTACGCGACTGTATAAGAGGACGGGTGGTCAACGACGGTCAGGACATCATAGTCAGCGGAGTGCTCGACAGCAAGGAGAGATTCCTCAATGCCAAGCGAATCATCATCGTGGCCTGCGGCACATCGTGGCATGCGTCGCTTATCGGGAAATACCTGATCCAGGATATGTGCCGTATTCCGGTGGAGGTGGAATACGCGAGCGAGTTCCGCTACAGCAATCCGGTGCTGGACGAGCGTGACGTTGTCATAGCCGTGTCGCAGAGCGGGGAGACTGCCGACACTCTGGCCGCCATACAGATGGCCCACGAAGCCGGTGCATACGTCTATGGCATCAGCAATGTCGTGGGCAGCTCTATTCCGCGCAATACCGACTCGGGCACCTATATCCATGTCGGGCCTGAGATCGGGGTAGCTTCCACCAAGGCCTTCACGGGACAGGTGATGGTGCTGACCCTCATAGCAATGGCCATCGCCAAGCTCAAGGGCTCCATGGCCAAGGAGGATCTCGACAAGATCGGGGCGGAGATACTCAACATTCCCGAATACGTAAAGCAGACCCTTGAGTTAAACGACCAGATAGAGCGTCTCTCGCTCATCTTCACATATGCCCACAATTTCCTTTATCTGGGACGAGGCTACAGCTATCCGGTAGCTCTTGAAGGTGCTCTCAAGCTCAAGGAGATATCCTACATCCATGCTGAGGGTTATCCCGCTGCCGAGATGAAACACGGCCCGATAGCGCTCATAGATGCGGAGATGCCTACCGTCATCATCGCTCCGAATGACCATCTTTATGAGAAGATCGTCAACAATGTGCAGCAGGTCAAGGCTCGCCATGGCAGCGTGATCGCCATCGTCACCGAAGGAGACGAGGAGATCAAGAATATCGCCGACCATGTCATAGAGGTGCCGGCAGTGCCGGAATGCCTGACCCCGATTGTCACGAGCATCCCGCTTCAGCTTCTTTCCTACTATATAGCCATAAACAAAGGCAAGAACGTCGATATGCCCCGAAATCTGGCGAAATCGGTCACTGTAGAGTAATCGTGCATATAAAACTGAAAATCACATAGATGATCAGGAATTGAGACATAATGGAAGCGTGCGGACGAAAAAAAATACATTTCCGTACGCTTTTTTTTACTGAAAAATTTGGTGGGTTGGAAAAAAAGTCGTAACTTTGCACTCGGTTTCGGGAATGAACGTCGCGAAAGCGGTTCCGGAAGCCCGGAAATGAGCAAAACCGCCTCTTTAGCTCAGTTGGCCAGAGCACGTGATTTGTAATCTCGGGGTCGTTGGTTCGAATCCGACAAGAGGCTC
>JAIDTS010000541.1 GCA_029060585.1 Muribaculaceae bacterium | reverse complement strand
AAATCAATGTGATACAGAAGAGATAACTGAATTTTCATTTCTAAATAATAGAGGTGAAAAATGTCATGCAACCTTTATCAGTACAAAGGAACGAGGGTTGTCTAAAAGTCGTAATATGGCAATTAAATATGCCAAAGGCGACATATGTTTAATTTGTGATGATGATGAACTTTTGGAAAATGACTACGTAGAGAAATTGATATCAGGTTTCCAAAATCACCCTGAAGATTCGCTTATAGCAGCAAGATTTAAAATCCCAGAAAACTACTATATGAAGAAAACTTTCTGGGATGAACCGAAAAGACTAACCTATAAGAATTCATTAAAAATTAGCAGTTGGCAAATTGCATTTAAACGAGAAGACATAATTGTTAATCGAATCACCTTCGATGAAATGATTGGATCAGGTGTCTCTAAAGCGGGAGGGGAAGAAAAAATTTTTTTGCATGATTGCCTAAAGAAAGGACTTTCTGGCCATTATGTACCACTTTTACTTGGAGAGATTTCATACAACGGATCTCAATGGGCTAATAACATATTTTCTTATGATTATTTCATAGATTGGGGCTATTACACAAGACGATTGAAAGGAGGCCGACTGGGAGCAACCTTATTGAGTGTTGTATTTGCTTTTAAGAAACATAAAGAATACAAGGACAAATGTAGTATTACAAAAGCATTATACGGTATGCTTTTAGGTGTATATAAAAAGAAATAATGAATAAGCTTGAATCAATAATCTATAATGCTGTAAGGAAGAATCCTGCTATAAAACAGAAAATTCGAAATTTATATCAAGGTATATTTGATCTATTTCCTCGAAAAAAAGATGACTTCATAGGAGAATATGTTTATACAGAAGGATATTTCTTTGGGTTTCATGATATTTCTCCATTATCTGAAGATGAATCTAAATTATTAGCTAACCACAATTCTTTTGACTTAAGAATGCCTATGGCTGAGGAACCTCTAGATGTTGGCTATTTTGATTTTGATTACGGAAAACTTAAAGACTGGCATAAAATTGGGGAATCCTATGCCTGGAACTACCATAAGGGATGCAGATTACAGTGGATGAACAATTCTGAAGTGATTTTCAACACTGGTATCAATGGCAAATTATGCTCATCCATAGTAAATACACATACTGGCAAAATCAGGATTATCGACTTCCCAATAGATTCGATATATTGTAACAAAGATAAAAAAGTCGCATCTTCTTTCAGTTATGAGAGATTGGAAAGATGTATGCCAGGATATGGGTATCCATACAAGGATAACGGATATATAGATGAAGCAGCCCCAGAAAAAACTGGATTATATTTAGTCGATCTTAACTCAGGTGGAAGGAAACTGCTTCTAGATCTTCGGACTCTCGCATTAAATGTTACCGGTAATATTGAAGAAGAGTACCTTCATTTTGTAACTCATACAGAGTTTTCGCCTGATGGTAAATATCTGGCTTTTTTATATCGGCGTATCCCACGTGAAGGCAACTATATGAAGAGACGAAGTGTGATGTGTGTTTATTCATTAGAAGATGATAGACTTATAGTTCTTCCGTCGCAGGAATCTGGATCGCATTATGTATGGAATAATCGAAATGAGATTGTGCTGTCCTGTAATATAGATGGAAAGAACTGCCATGCTCTCTTCAATCCCGAAAAATCAGATTATGTAAAGATGATTGATCAGAATCATTTAAATTCTGACGGCCATCAAAGTTTTGTAAATGATAATGAATTTATCACTGATACATATCCAGATAAATGGCGGATGTCTAAACTATACTGGGCAAACATTGACAATGACAAATCAGAATTAATAGCAAGTATTTATTCGCCCAAAAAATTCCAGACAAAAGATTTCCATTGCCATATCGCCTGTGATCTACATCCAAGAGTCATCGGCAACGGTAAATACGTATGTTTTGATTCTCCAAGAACAGGGAAACGAGGACTTTATATCATGAAACTTAATTAAGTAAATATTAATAGTCCCCAAAAACACGTGTTCGACAGCATAGGATTTTTGAATAACTTAGCAATACCAACTACTTGCTTCAGTTTGAGTGCAGAGACTTTGGTAAGTTATTATTTAGACGCGAAGATTTAGAAAGGGATTGGCTACCTTTGCACCCATAACCAATACAAAACAGTTATGGAGACATCAAAAGCCTATTTCGAAGACATCCTCCGCCGCTTCGACACCGAACGGCGAGGACGCACACTCTGCGACGCTCTAATTTTAACCAATCCAATTGGCTGAAATATACCTACGTGTGAGAATGGTTGCTTATGCTAGTCCCGGTCGCCTCGCAACCTCCTATCACGCGGAAAATCGGAAGAAGCAAAAAATCAATCAAACTTGTAAGTTAAAAATTTTTAAAGGAACCAAATCCTTTGGTTTCCGATAATTTTCGACCCCAGGCAAAACGCCAATGAACAGATACCTAATATTATGCGAAACTATATAAAAACTCACGACGGAAGATTAAATTCCGATAACTATCTCTTTGAAATGACGATTGAAGAGTACTATGACCTTGTTAAAAACAGGCTCAAAGACAATCGTTACCAACGTAAAAGAGTCAAAAGTTCATCATCTGTTTATGGATTGCTTAAAGATGATTTGATATTGGGGTGCCTTATGCCTCCAATTGTCCTTGCTCTAGAAGGTAGAATTGATGAGAGCCAAGATATCGCTGCACAACTCCAGTCTACAGATAATACGATTTTAATCTTGGATGGCCTACAGCGTAGTTATACTATCAGAGATTTAGTCCTTGCAGAATCCAGTGCTCTCTTCGATAATAGATTTAACGAATTCAAAGATAATAGAATCAGAGTCGAGCTTTATACCGAGATCAATCGTTCTTCGCTTCTATACAGAATGTTGACCTTGAACACTGGACAAACGAGGATGTCTGTAAGGCACCAGATTGAAATCATCTATTCTGATTTATTAGATTCTCCTCAGACGGAAGATATTCGTTTTATAACTGATTTAGATACTACGAAAGAAGATAGGATCGGCGTGTATTCTTTCCGAGATGCCATTGAAGGTTTCACTTCTTATGTAATGGAAGACTATCTTCTATTAGATCGACAGGATTTGCTAGAGAATGTCAAGCAACTTGAAAGACTAACAGATATGACGATAGGCAAAAAGGATTTGTTTGCTGAGTTTATTACAAACTATACCTATCTCATCAGAGAATTAGACAAAAAAGGAGGCTATGAATTTATTAATATCCTGCAAGATGAGATTTATTCAGATGAAGATGAAACCCTGGAAGATAAAAGGAAAAAGTTTGTACCCTTTGGATCTTCGGTAAATCGCATATTTAGTAAGTCTCAAGCATTAACAGGATTCGGCAATGCAGTAGCCAAACTAAAATCTCGTGGTGACTTATCAAATTTTGACTCAATTAAGGCGATTGCAGATCGTATAGATAAGTCAACAATTGCCGATGGTCTTATTGAGATGATAAAGAGCCTCGAAAAACTCAGACATACGGCAAAGAAAATTGGCAATGACCAACGATTCTATTTCTATGCTTTTTTCAAATCATTATTTTCTTCCGAGGATGACTCAATTAATCTATTGCAGGCATCAAAATCAGCTTGGAGGCAGTATGAACGTGAGTTCCTATGAAAAATGTAAATTTCGACACTAAATCCAAGAAATTTTACTATACAGATGAGAATGGATTTACCGAGGATTTCGAATACAAACCTTCCGTAGAGAATATCTGGAATCCAATCATATACAATGATTTTACAGTTGATCTATGTATTAATCCTTTCTTGAGCAGAGAAATGGATATTATCGAACTCAAAGGCAGCAACGGTAGGTGCGGTTATATATTTCCTTGTACCCTTTTGGATTCCTCTGAAGATTTATCAGAATACAGACATCTATATTCGTATTTGTTCATCGCCTTCAAGGTTTTACTTGAGAGAATTCCTGAAATCACAGATGAATATAATTTTTCCGAAAATTTTGAGGATAATCTTTGTGTCTGTATTCTCAATGTGGGGAATGGAACTGTAAGGTCAGACATTAAGGGGATAGGAGACATAATGCACGAACTGAGACCTTATGGCTATAGTTTCTTTAAAGACAAAAATACCATAATTGGACCAAAAGAATACAAACCAGATTTTTTTTTATCAAATCATCGCATATCTCTTTCGTTCCATAAAGCCGCATTGTACCAGCACCCTGAAATCGCAGAGATTTCAGAGATTGTACCCAATATATCAAATTTAACACATAGGTTTGTGATTCTATATCAATTTTTCGAATACTTGATGCAAACTTCTTCCAGCAAAGAAATCGAAGCGCTTATCAACAAATACAACAATGATTTAATATCCAATAACGATTTTATTACCGACATCAGAAATCTTGAATCTGAGAAAAACAGAATCAGATTTATAATCGAGCGTAGCAATGTTCGGGATCCAATTAAAAGGGATTTTGAACTTGCAGTTAAAAATCTATTTGATGAAATAGATTATGATTATAAGGATAACGATGGGAATGATTATCCTTTACCTAAACTTCTCTATTCCTTCCGTAATCAAATGACTCATTCATATCGTAAACTTCATCATCACACCGCAGAATTAGCGCAAACAATCCAAACCTTCGAAAAAGTGGTATTCACTGTGCTATCCACTTACAATTAATTTACATCGTATAAGACTTTTAAGTATATGCATGACTTCGGACTCGTCTCAATAATTACTCCCTCCTTCAAAAGCGCAAAATTCATCGGCGAAACAATAGAATCCATCCAAGCCCAGACCTATACTAACTGGGAGCTCTTGATTACCGATGACTGTTCTCCTGATAATTCCAGGGAAATAATTCAATCTTACGCCGATAACGACCCGAGAATCAAACTTCTGGTACTTGATAAAAACTCAGGCGCAGGCGTAGCACGCAATAATTCCATCAAGGCAGCTAAAGGCCGATTTATCGCATTCTGTGACTCCGATGACAGGTGGTATTCTGACAAACTTGAAAAACAATTGCAATTTATGCAGGACAATGATTGCAGTCTTTCATATTCATCATATGACGTTTGCGATGAAGATGGGAAAATCATAGGATATGTGGAGTGCCTTAAAGAACTTACAAATTCAAAGATTCTTCGAGACAATGGCATTGGATGCCTGACAGCCATCTATGATGCTGAGAAACTGGGAAAACACTATATGCCGTCTATGCGAAAACGTCAGGACTGGTGCCTTTGGATCGAAATAATCCAAAGCGGAGGAATCGCAAAGGGATTCCAGCAACCTATGGCATTATACCGAGATAGAGCCAACAGTATCTCGTCCAATAAAAAAGAGATGCTGAAATTCAACTATGAAGTCTATCATACATTCCTCAAAAAGTCACCTTTTGTTTCTTGGTCAATGCTCTTCGGCAAATTCATGCTTTACTATTTCTATAAGAAAATCAAACAGAAGTCGGATTACAAAAAAAGACTGGCTTCTAAAAATAAGAAATAACACAATCTCTTTATGAAAATAGCAATGATTGGTGCCAGCGGTTTCGTTGGCACTCGCCTTATTGACCTCCTGCGTCAGGAACCTGCAACGTATGATTGTAAGAATATAGATCTTCTCCCCTCGCACTTCTTCAATGACATTACCACCATCGGAGATGTACGTGAGCAGGAACAGATGGACCGCGAACTTGCCGGAGCGGATATCGTTATTCTTCTTGCTGCACAACATAGGGACGATGTGTCTCCCATTTCTCTCTATTACGACACAAACGTAGGAGGTATGGAGGTGACACTTCGGGCTATGGAGAAGAATAGAATCAAGCGTATCATCTTCTTCTCTTCTGTGGCGGTATATGGCCTCAATAAGAAGAATCCAGATGAGAATCATCCTGCAGATCCATTCAACCATTACGGAAAATCCAAGTGGCAGGCGGAGCAGGTACTCCAGAAATGGTATGAAAGCCATCCCGACTGGAACATAGACATCATACGCCCGACCGTGATATTCGGTGAGCGCAACCGTGGAAACGTATACAATCTTCTAAAGCAAATTTCCTCAGGAAAATTCCTGATGGTCGGCAAGGGGGAGAACAAGAAGTCGATGGCTTATGTGGGCAACATAGTCGCTTTCGTGAAGTACATGATCGACAATGTGACCGAAGGTTACAATGTCTTCAACTACATTGACAAGCCTGATAACAACATGAACCAACTCGTATCTCATGTCAGCAAGGTTCTCAACAAACATATTCCTGCTACCCACTTCCCCTATTGGCTCGGAATGATGGGAGGCTATTGCTTTGACCTACTGGCAAAGATTACCGGCAAAAAACTGACAGTGTCATCAGTCCGCGTGAAGAAGTTCTGCGCT
This sequence comes from Muribaculaceae bacterium, assembly GCA_029060585.1. The sequence goes on along the minus strand of JAIDTS010000541.1, from coordinate 5,519 downwards.
ACTACAGAATTTGACGCAAAGAAAGCCCACTCAAGCGGCTTCAAGTCCCCTTATACTCTCGACGAAGGCCTCGCCCGCACCCTCGAGTTCGAGTTCGTCCATCCAAGGACAGATGATATTCAGTTTGTGAGTGAGTGATCATTTAATCTTTAGTCTTTAATCTTTTTATCTTTATACACCGTGAAAGGCATCGTTCTCGCAGGCGGCTCCGGCACCCGTCTCTACCCCATAACCAAAGGAGTCAGCAAACAGCTCCTCCCGATCTTCGACAAGCCGATGGTCTACTACCCCATATCGACCCTCATGCTTGCCGGAATCCGCGACATCCTCATCATCTCCACCCCTCAGGATCTCCTCGGCTTCAAGCGTCTCCTCGGTGACGGCTCAGACTATGGTGTCAAGTTCACGTATGCCGAACAACCCTCCCCCGACGGACTTGCCCAAGCCTTCATAATCGGAAAGAATTTCATCGGTGATGACTCAGCATGTCTTGTCTTAGGTGACAACATCTTCCATGGAGCAGGTTTCTCAGAAGTCCTCAAGGAAGCTGTAAAGACAGCGGAGCAGAAGAACAAAGCCACAGTTTTCGGTTACTGGGTCAACGATCCCGAACGCTATGGCGTAGCCGAATTCGACAAAGAGGGCAATTGCCTCTCCATCGAGGAGAAACCCGAGCATCCAAAAAGCAACTACGCCGTAGTAGGCCTCTACTTCTATCCAAACAAAGTGGTCGAAGTAGCCCATAACATCAAGCCCTCTGCAAGAGGTGAACTGGAGATAACGACAGTGAATCAGGAATTCCTCAAGGATGGAGAATTAAAGGTCCAGACTCTCCCGCGAGGCTTCGCGTGGCTCGACACCGGCACCCATGACTCCCTCTCCGAAGCATCCATATATGTGGAGGTCTTAGAAAAGCGCCAAGGATTAAAAATTGCATGCTTAGAGGGCATCGCCTACATGAACGGTTGGATCTCCGCAGAAAAGCTCCGCGATCTTGCTAAGCCTATGCTCAAGAACCAGTATGGACAGTATCTGATGAAGATTGCGGAAGAAGAAAACCTCCAGAGTTTTGATTAGGGTCAATCGCATTCATTTATACATTTACTTATCTTTCTGATTTGGAGTATCTATCTCTGCGCTCTTTGCTCCCTCCCGGACAAGCGAAGCAAGTCCGTCCTCTAAACGACCGAGTCCAAGCTACTGGAATCTTAAGACTAAAGACTGAAGACTGAAGACTAAACACCTCTGTGAGCCCTCTTGCCCCTCTGCGTGAGGTTTATTTATCATAATTACAGCACCTTATCAGGTCCGAAACTTGAGTAAATAAAAGACCAGAACATTAAGAATCGAATAATATGGAAGTAATCAAAACCCACATAGAAGGCCCCGTAATTATTGAGCCCCGCATCTTCAAAGACGCCCGAGGCTACTTCTTCGAGTCTTTCTCCAAGCGAGAATTCGACGAAAAAGTAGCCAAAGTGGACTTCGTCCAAGACAACGAATCCTGCTCCACCTACGGCGTTATGCGAGGCCTTCACTTCCAACGCCCTCCCTTCGCACAGGCGAAGCTCGTCCGCTGCGTCAAAGGCGCGGTCCTCGATGTAGCCGTCGACATCCGCAAAGGCTCTCCGACCTACGGCAAGCACGTGGCCGTTGAGCTGACTGAGGACAACCACCGCCAGTTCTTCATTCCGAGAGGTTTCGCCCACGGCTTCGCCGTCCTAAGCGACGTAGCCATCTTCCAGTACAAATGCGATAACTTCTATCATCCTGAAGCAGACGGCGGCATCTCCATCCTCGACGAAAGCCTCGGCATCGACTGGAAGATCTATCCGTCGAAAGCAATCCTCTCCGAGAAAGACATGAAGCATCCCCTCCTGAAGGACTTTGACTCCACGTTTGAATTGCGAGTTCCTACCAGGGTGAATAATTCAAATCATTAAGGGCCTCGCCCGCACCCTCGAGTTCGAGTTCGTCCATCCCCGCACCGACGACATCCAATTCATCAGCGAGTAAGCCTATTATGCAGAACATCGAAATTAAACCAGACACCCCAATCGAAGACCTCCGTAAAGCTGGAATTGTCCCCGACTGGATGGCCGAAGACTGCGATCTTCACGGTATGTATGAGGCAGAGAACATCCTCTGTGAGTGGGACTGGGAAGACGGCTGGGACCTCGGCGACGGATACGATAAAGACCAGCTCGAAGTCCTAACCAAAGTCCGCGATATCATCCGTTCCGACATAGGATACTGATCAGGCTTCCTCTACTTGCAGTATTGGCTGCCCCAGGGCTTTCTCTTTCGTTGAAAACTACGAAAACGGCGACATCATCAAGAACTTGTTAGTCCCTTTCCTTAAAGGGCAGCAGCAATATTCCTGATTTTGGCAAGTTTTGACATAAATGAGGAGTCATGAGTTGCTTTTGACTTATTGTAGCTTGTCTGTTGATTTATCCAGAAATCGGCGTCTATACCTAATGCAGCTTCTATCATCATGGCATACTCTATGGTAAAGTCGCGCTTACCATTGATAAGTTCATTCAGCAACGATACATTCATGCCAATTTCACTGGCCAGTCTGGTCTGTGTGATACCTCTTGCTTCTATTTCCTCCCTGAGAAATTCTCCAGGATGTGTCGGTTCTGCTATCTGAATGTTATTGGCAATCATATCAGGAGTTATGTCTGTCATGTCAATCATAATGGTTTGAGAGTTCTACAATGTTACAAATTGTGAGTATTGTCTTATCTATTCCTGATTTAAGACTAAACTCTATTCTATATTGGTCATTTACCCTGATGGAGAATAATCCTAACCTGTCTCCTTTCAACGCTTCAAAATGCAATGATCGGAATTGCCGTAGGGTTTCAGGAGTGGGAGCTGATTGCAATTGCTCTATGCGTTTTCTGTAATTCTTTACAATATTCGGTTGGAATCGATGCTTCTTATCGGAACATTGACCTTGCTCATAGAGCTCTTTTAAATATGTCTTCTCAAAGGTAACAACCATTTTTATATTTTTATAGATACAAAGTTAAGAATATTTTTTGAATTTCACAAATTTGTGAAAAATATTTTTTCTCCCAGAAGATATATAATTCAAGTTTCGGATTTAGAAATATTTTCTCTGCTTCTTTGCTTTCTCCCGGACGAGCGAAGCAAGTCCGACCTCTAAAAGACCGCGTCTTATAGTATTGAAGACGCTGGAATCAAGATTTCAAGACTGATTTATTCATCCTTGCGCGCCCTTTGCTCCTCTGCGCGAGATTTAATAAGCTAAGTTCCAAGAGATTGCCAAATCAGGAACTTGAGAATATTTACAATCACGTTTCCAATTATCATCTACTATATTGGGATTGATTGCGTGGCATAGGGAGGTTGTGGATGTCGATTCGCAGTATCGGCGCAAGCGCAGTATTAAGGATCGGCGCAACTACAGACCGACTACGCACTACGCAAAACGCATCACACATCACGCAGATTCATGAGAAGGGGGGCGGATGTGGGGCCGTCGTAGATTACGGTGAGCTGCGTCTCCTCCGGCAGTAATCCAGCTACATATTTCATGTTGGTCATGAACTCCGGCTTGAAGGTGCTTCCCGCCTTTATTTCGTAAAGACGCAGTCCCTCCGCTGTCCTAACCATGGCGTCGACTTCCTTTCCCGATCGTTCCCGATAGAAATTCACATTCGGCCTTCTGGCCTGATTATACTGATTCTTCATCAATTCCAATATCGCCATATTCTCAAATATCGCTCCCTTTACAATACTTGACTGATATTGACTCTCGCTCTCAATACCAAGCAGATAGCATAATAAACCGGTATCATAAAAATAGACCTTGGGCATCTTTGTGAGCTGTTTGGAAATATTTGCAAAATATGGCCGCAAGGTATAGGTGATATAGGAGGCTTCAAGTATCGAAAGCCATTCTCTGACAGTTGGGGCGCTGACACCGGTCTCCTTGGCAATCTGTGACGCGTTGAATTCACTCCCTACACGAGCCGCCAGCAGACGCACGAAGGTGTCGAACTGCATTATGTTCTTAAGCCTCATCAGATCACGAACGTCTCGCTCTACATAAGTGGTATAGTAGTTCGAATAAAAGATGGATTCCGGTATTCCATTAACTATGATTCCGGGATACTGACCGCGCGTCAGCAGTTTCCATGTCGGAACATTCTTCTCTTCCTCAGTCATTTCCTTCAATGAGAACGGAAGAAGGGTAAACAGGGCGACCCTCCCGGCAAGAGACTGCGTCATGCGATGAAGCAGAGAGAAATTAGAGCTTCCGGTGAGGATAAAACGCTTTCCCGGATCCTCATCCACCCGGACCTGAATCATTGACAGCAGCTCGGGTACGTTCTGAACCTCATCTATAATCGCGGTATTTCCCAACGAATCAATGAATCCTGTCGGATCCGTGATAGCCCTGCCTCTGACGGTAAGATCCTCAAGATTGACATAGCTGTAGTCAGGAAACAGATGACGGCATAGTGACGTTTTTCCGGACTGACGCGGGCCAGTTATCGTTGTGACCGGATAATATTTCTGTACCTCTAACACCTTATCGGATATTTCCCTCCTTATATACTTAATCATGCTTTGAAAATTTAAAAGTTGAACTTTTAATTTTTCAAAGTTAACATTTAAAGATTGATTCTGCAAATTTTCCGCGATATTTTTTGCCCAGCCGATGCCTGAGTCGTGCCTGCTGACATCGGAGCTGGAGAAGACCAACGAGGCATACGCACTGGCCAAGATATCAGGACTGAAATACTGCGAGTATCTCAACCGCCAGTACGGCACGGACTACATCTCGGTGATGCCGACAAACCTCTACGGACCCAACGACAACTACCATCCGGAGCACTCGCACGTGCTTCCGGCGCTCATCCGCCGTTTCCACGAGGCGAAGGAGGCGGGGCTGACGGAGGTGACATGCTGGGGCGACGGCTCGCCGCGCAAACTGCTCGACGTGAGCAAGGCAACCGCTCTGGGCTGGACGTATAAGACGGAATTGCCAGACGGCATCCGCCTCTCTTACGAGGATTTCCTCAACAATCCGATGAGAGCGGAGAGGTGAAAACCGTTGGGCATCAAACTATCGGCGAAGCTTTGCTTCGCCGCAGTATAAAGTATTACCCATGGAAAGCAGGCTTTCCAGCCTGCGACCTTGAACCCTGAAGACTAAAGACTGAAGACTAACATGGTCCAATACATAATAACAGCCTTCATCGCCGCCACCTTGGCGGCGATCGCCATTTTTAAATACCGTCAGGAGCATAATGATTCCCGATAATCAAACCTCCGTAAGCATTAACTGAAGTACACCATCCCATTCCCTCCCCTCCTGTCCTCCGGCACTCCGGTCAAAGGACACCCGTTCGCGCCCTCTGCCCCTCCGCCCCTCCGCGTGAGCCCACATACTGCGTTGATGCCCCTCCTTTCATATCAAAACCCCACTCATCGCCTCCAGCGTAACACCCTCGACAAGCAATCCATAGCTGCCCCAC
>JAIDTS010000540.1 GCA_029060585.1 Muribaculaceae bacterium | reverse complement strand
GCCGCCCATACTGAGCCAAAGGCTCCGATACTTCATACTTCGAGATTGAGTGAGATCGGCAGCCTTTGCAGCGAGCTCAATCTCGCTCTTCGCAAGCCCGGCCGCAGAACCCTCTCCCTAATAGACAAAGCCCTCTCATACCTCACACCCTTCGAATCCCCCAAAGCATCGGTAACCTCCCTGGAAGAAAAAAGAGACCTCCTCGAATTACTGAACGTACACCGCCTTTACCTATCTCCATATATAGATGTCGACAAGATAGAATCCCACCTCCGCCATGGAATGCGGTCATCCTGACCAGTCGTATGATCGCGCAGCCGGTTTGTCGAAGGTGAAATAGACCCTCCTCAATAAATCTTTAATCTTTTATATTTAATCTTTGGATAAAGCCCCTCCGCGCTCTCTGCCCCTTTGCGGCCTCTGCGTGCCAGAATAGAATCCAATATAAAAAGCACAAGCAGACATAATTAATCATTAATCATTAGTTAAAGCCTCCGCCATCTCCGTTAGGAAGGGAGAGCTCCAGCTCTCCCTCGAGCCGTCCCTGATTAGGTAGGGAGCGATCTCCGAAGAAACTTGATTCAGGTTTCTAAATATTTTGTCAAAAGATTTGCTTATTCACAAAGAATTCAGTATCTTTGCAAGACCATGAGAAGAGCTGACATTGTAAATAGAATTAGCAAAGATATGAAGAGAATGATTCCGGAAGCCGAAATCATTCTGTATGGCTCTGAGGCTAGAGGTGAGGCTCGACCTGACTCAGACATAGATCTCCTGGTCCTGCTTCCAGATGATAATGACATCAATCGATATATTGTGAGAAGAAGTGAGATTTCCGGACTGCTATATGAATTATCCTTGGATTTAGGGGTTGATATATCCCCGTTGATTCTTCCCCGCAAAATATGGAATTCACGCAAGTCTCCTTTCAAGATCAACGTATTGAATGATGGTATAAGGATATGAAAGAAAGTCTGGATGCCCATAGCCGCGATGAATATGTCTATTACCGGGTTCAGCGATCGGAAGAAACTCTCGCCGAGGCTGACTGCCTTGCTGAGAATGGACATTTCAGTGGAGCTGTAAACCGGCTTTACTATGCGTGCTATTATGTGGTAAGCGCACTATTGATAGAAAATGAGATTCCTGCTGCCACCCATGCTGGAGTTCGTTCAATGTTCGCATTGAAATTCATCAAGACCCACAAAATGGACATCTCACATGGCAAACTCTTCAATGAGGTATTCCAGATCCGACAGTCCAACGATTATGATGATTTCATCTTTTGTGATGAAGAGACATACAAGGATCTCAGGCCAAGAGTGGAAGCTTTGATTTCTGCCATCAAGCAGCAGCTCTATCCTTAAACCACCATCCAGCTCTCCCTCATATAGAAAATATTTTTGTCCAAGCCCCATCGTGCAGCCGTTTTGTCGAAAGCCACCCGACAATCATGATAAATCCAGCTAAATCCCGATCAATCATGATAAATCATTCCCCAAAGCAATCAAAGCGCAGCCGTTTTGTCGAAGGTGAAACAAACCCTCCTCAATTAATATTTAATCTTTTATATTTAATCTTTATATAAAGCTCCCCCCTCCAAAATCGAATATTTTTGTCCAAGCCGCAAGCTTCAGCGCGCCGTTTTGTCCAAAGCCACCCAACAATCATGATAAATCAAGCTAAATCCCGATAAATCATGATAAATCACTCCTCCATAAGAAGATCTTCA
>JAIDTS010000054.1 GCA_029060585.1 Muribaculaceae bacterium | reverse complement strand
CAGATAGACTATTCAGGAGGAGGAGCCGGAAGACTTTATCCCAATCTTTTCGACGCCCATCCGCCATTCCAGATAGATGGCAATTTCGGATATACGGCCGGAGTAGCGGAGATGTTGCTTCAAAGTCATGACGGAGCCGTGCATCTTCTGCCTGCGATTCCGGAAACATGGACGGAAGGGGAGGTAAAAGGCCTGAAGGCCCGTGGAAATTACACAGTCGACATGAAATGGGACAACGGGCAACTTGCAGAGGCTTCTATCCTGTCTAATATCGGAGGTAGACTCCGCATCCGATCCTACGTGCCTCTTGAAGGTGAAGGCCTGACGCTGGCTGAAGGGGAGTGCCTGAATCCGCTGTTGACTCCGGTAAGAATCGATGATGCTCTGGTCAGCGATGAGACTAATAAGGCTTATCCGATGCTGCTTCGCACATATGAATATGATCTTGACACTGCTCCAGGCATTACTTATAAGGTAGCCAGAGCTAAATAAATACTTGATTATTTCCAGAAATCAATGAAAAATATAGCAAAACTAATCATCGGAATGATTGTCGCCGTCTCGCCTATGATTGCACCGGCACAGTCAGTCCTGTATGGCAACGAGTTTCCGCTTCAGGATGTGAAGTTGCTCGACAGCCGTTTCAAGGACGCTATGGATCTCAATGTTGAGGTTCTTCTGAGTTATGACACCGACCGTCTGCTCGCTCCTTATTTCAAGGAAGCAGGGCTGGAGCCGAAAGGTGAGCTCTTTCCCAACTGGGAGGGCCTGGATGGCCATGTCGGTGGTCATTATGTCTCCGCTCTTGCCATCCACTACGCCGCTACCGGCGACGAGAGGCTGAAGGAGCGTCTCGACTATGTGCTTTCTCAGCTCGCTCTATGCGCAGCCGCCCGCAATGATGGATATATCGGAGGCGTGCCTAACGGAGATGTCCTATGGGAGGAGATTCGTAAAGGTAACGGTGGAAAGGTGTGGGAATATTGGGTGCCTTGGTATAACGTGCATAAGATGTATGCTGGTCTTCGCGATGCATGGGTATATACAGGGTCTAAGCCAGCTCTGAATATGTTCCTTAATCTATGCGATTGGGGTGCTGACCTTATTGCTAATCTGTCTCCGGAGCAGATGGAAGGAATGCTCGGGAATGAATTTGGAGGAATGAACGAGGTCTTTGCCGATGCTTACGCCATTACCGGCAACGAGAAATACCTTAATGCAGCAAAACGGTTCACTCACCATGCGCTTTATGACAATCTTCACAACGGGGTCGACAAACTCGATAATATGCACGCCAATACACAGGTGCCGAAGGTGATAGGCTATCAGCGTGTGGCTGAGGTTGCGTCCGATCCCGAATATCTCAAGACTGCGGATTTCTTCTGGGATACAGTAGTCAACAACCGCAGCCTTTCTTTCGGCGGCAACAGCCGACGTGAGCACTTCGCATCAGCCTCTGATGCCAAGAGCTATGTGGATGACCGTGAGGGGCCGGAATCATGCAACACCAACAATATGCTCAAGCTGACTGAAGGTCTCTTCCGCATGAATCCCGATGCCCGCTATGCCGATTTCTATGAGCGTGCCCTCTACAA
>JAIDTS010000539.1 GCA_029060585.1 Muribaculaceae bacterium | reverse complement strand
TCATCCGGACGGTACTGACGGAGGACGGAAGTCAATTCCTCTACGGCCTTTCGGTCGTCTTGCTTGCGAGTGAGAAGCCCGAGGTCGCGGGCAGTATTGCCTACATGGACATCAAGCGGAATATAAAGCTTAGACTTCGGAATGGATTTCCACACTCCCATATCCACAATGCCATCGTCTCTGACAAGCCAGCGAAGTGCCATATTGACACGCTTCAGCGCAGTCTGCTTCAGATTGTTGGGTAGACCACGTTTTGAAGGCACTCCACTATTGGCATCAGTAATTATCTTCTGCATCTCCTCTACAAGTTTCCATGCAGGCGCAGGATCGTCTGCGGCCTTTATGGACGCACTGAAAGCATCGAGGCTATCATAACGGCTATAAATCTCACGAAGCCCGGTCAACAAGTGGCGGAGATCCCGAGCGAAAAAGGTCCTGTGAATATTCTGCGACGGATCAAGATCGAGATATCCCCGCTCCATCACGTAGTTATATGGATCATGATCCATGAGGGAAAGCAGCCGCTCTGCATCACGGCAGATCATCGTCCGCTTGCCCCATGCTATCAATGAGGCAAGGAGGGATACGATCTCTATGTCCTGAAGCTTGTCAAAACGACGTGGAAACTGAACAGGATCTTCTGGTATGAACTCGGGACGATTTATAAGAGCGGCCTGCTCATCGAGAAAAAGCTTCATATCTTCCATATCAAAACGCTATTTCAACAGGATCTGACTCACGATTGAACCTATCAAGAGCTGTCACGGCAAACCTCATTCCCTTCATCATAGAGTCATCGTCGTCTTCAGAGACAAGGTATTCCTTTCTTGGAGTTAGCAGCATTATCGCCTCCACATTATTGATATCGGAATCTTCATCTTCAAGAAAGGAATAGACAACGAAACGGACCTGATCTGTCGCCTTATTCTCTTTAGACTCCGCATCCCACTCGAGAAACGCCTTTCCGTCCTTTTTGACGAGTCTAAGATTACCGACGGGAGCCGGCTTTTCTTTCGTGCCTCCGTAAGCGGGAGGGAGAGCAACCGTATTCTGATGCACATAGGCGAGGGAATCAGCAACTCCCTTCATATTACCGGTCACCCAATAACCATGCCACCACACATTACCCTTTATATTCGGAAGCTCTCTGGAGAGCTTGACCTTTGTAGCTAGCTCGTTGGAGTCTCCAGCAGTCGGATCGGCGTTGTTCATCGTACGCTGCACATCCTGACCAATGAAGACATCGACACCATGACAGTTGTCGTTCCACCAATGTGCGAGATGACGGCTTGGAGCAGCCTTAAAGTCAAGAGTCCAGTAGAGCTGAGGAGCAAGGTAGTCTACCCAGCCGTTTTTAGCCCAAAGGAGGACATCGGCATAGAGGCCGTCGTAGTTCTGCAGTCCGTTTGAGTCTGAGCCGCGCGGATCGGTCTTTTTATTGCGCCAGATGCCGAATGGGCTAACCCCGAAGCGCACCCATGGTTTTGTCTCCTTGATGGTGGTGTTCATCTGCTCAATGAGAAGATCAACGTTTCGACGTCGCCAGTCGTCGCGCTTCATTCCTTCACCGAACTTTTCGTAGGAGGCGTCATCTGGGATTTTCACTCCGGCCACGGGATAGGGATAAAAATAATCATCGATATGGATAGCATCCACATCATAGCGGGAGGTGATGTCTCTCACTACATTGCAGATGTAGTCTCGGTTTTCCTGATAAGCAGGATCGAAAAAAATCTTACCGTCGTATTTAAAGAAGCGCTCAGGATGTTTTTTCGAGATGTGATCCGCAGGAAGCACTTCCTTTGGAGATGAAGTGACACGATAGGGATTAAGCCATGCATGAAGTTCCATTCCTCTTTTATGAGCCTCTTCGATCGCGAATTCAAGAGGATCCCAGAGGGGAGCCGGCGCCACGCCACGTTTTCCGGTGATCCAGCTTGACCATGGCTCTATATCGCTGATGTAAGCCGCGTCGGCACAGGGGCGAACCTGAAAGATTACCGCGTTGCATCCTGCGCGGTGGAGGCAGTCGATCTGATCAGCTATGTATGCCTTAAGCTGGGCGGTACCTTTCTGCTGCGTGTTCATATATTGAGTCTGACCAATGATATGAAGCCACGCTCCTCTGAACTCACGTTTCGGATTGACAGCCTTTACGCTTACAGGCAGCAACAAGCAGAGTAATATAGTCGATATGAAACTCTTAATTTTCATTATTCTTATGTAATGAGGACGCACGGGCCGTGCGTCCTTACAGGATAGTGAAATTATGCTAATTCTTTATAATCATTCACCATACAAGCTGTCCCACCATTGAGGGTCATCCTGGAGGTGCTTTGCAAACCATGCCATGATCGTCGCATGCCAAGGCTTACGCTTATCATGATTGGTTATTATATGGTTTTCTCCATCAACTTGAACAAATTCCACGTCGCGTCCGAGAATACGAAGGGCGTTGAACAGCTGTATGCTCTCTCCTATTGGCACGTTGGTGTCAACCTTTCCATGCAGCAAGAGCAAGGGCGTATGAATCTTGTCTGCGTTGAAAAGAGCTCCATGCTTGGTGAAGAGGTCCGGATTATTCCAAGGATACGATTCGGGAGCAGCGGTCGTATTATAGGAATAGCCCCAATTACCCTCGCCCCAGTATGACGCAACATTCGAGATTCCTGCATGAGAAGCGGCAGCCGCGAAAATATCGGTCTTAGTCTGGAGATATTCCGTCATGAATCCGCCATAGCTTGCACCAAGGCAACCAATCTTCCTGTCATTGACAAAATCATGCGTACGACAGTATTCCTTCACACCTTCGATAATGTCGTCAGCTGTATAATCACCCCAAGCATTAGCGTGGCGTGCTGAAAATTCCTGCCCATAGCCGTATGCTCCAGAAGGATTTATGACGAGGGTAACATATCCTCGGGAAGCAAAAATCTGAGGATCATATACACTCAGATACCTCTGACATGGCGAACATCCACCATAGTAATAGACTATCATTGGATATTTTTTCTTCGGATCAAAGTCGGGAGGAAGCACCTGCATACAGTCGATAGTTGTACCGTCAGAAGCCTTGTAGCTCCATGATGAAGCCTCTCCGATCTGCATGTCAGGATAATCACGCGAATATGGGTCGTCTACCAGACGCAGCTTGCTGGATTTCAAGTCAAGCAATTCACATCTGCCTGCATAGTGATAGTCGGAACCAATTGCCGACATCCATCTGTTTTCGTCCGCACCGATAGAGAACCGGGATATATAGGGCATTCCGAAGTCAAGCTTAGCGATATTACCGGATTTCGGATCAAGCTTATACACATTTAGTGTGAAGCCGTCAGAAGCACGGAAATACACATGTCCGTCAACACTGTTCCATACTGGTTCACCGTCGATGGAGGGATTGAAATCGCGCGTCACAGGACGTATTTTCTTGTCGGATATGGTCATGATATAGCCTTGTACATCGTAGTCATTGCTATATTCATGGCCACCGTTGTTCTTTCCTATGCCTCCGAAGGCCTCCGGGCCTCCGGTAAAAAACAGCTGCCTGCCGTCGGGAGAATAATTGCACGACTGAATATATGGATCGCCTTTCACCAGAGTATCGGTAGCAAGAGTCAAGAGGTCAAGTTCTATAATATCGTTGAAGTAGAACGGGAATACATCCATCTTCTCCGTCTGTGATCCATAGACCAGTTTTTTTGAATCCGGAGAAATATCATATACCGACGTGGTGTTGCCACCATAAGTAAGAGGCTGGCGTATACCTGTCTTTAGATCGTATTTCTCAAGGTAATATCGGTTACGATGTCCGGCAAGACGGTCATCCGGTTCCCTGAGACGCTTGACTGGACCTGAGTCCTTAGGCCCCTCCACATACTTATAAATTATAAGGAAAGAGCAGTCAGGACTTATAGTGAAGCTATTTTCCGGGAGTTCGGAGGCCATCAATGTCTGTTTCTGGGTAGCGGCGTCGACACTATATAACGAATATGTCTCGTCGGTCTTAACGGTGTAGCCTAAGGAACTCCCCTTTGGCATCCAGAATGCACCATTAGGGAGAGAAGCCGACAGTGTTTTCCCTGTAGAGCACTCAAGGAGCTCTGACCAAGACCTATGGTTGTTTTCTCCATACATTGTCGAATATGAAAGGATCATATATTTCCCATCCGGAGAAATAGAAGCCCTGCTCACCCTTGTGCCTAAAGCTGACTCATCGACACGGAAACGGGTGGTGACATCCGGGCCATAAGCAATCCGCACGCTTTCGTAGCCCTCATCAGGTTCAAACTCAAGCTCAATGCACGGATCTTCAGGATCTTCAGGGAAGGAAATGAAGGATATAAACAGATCTACGGTCTCGGCCGGTTCAAGCGTAAGGTTGGTCTTATCCCATGAAGGAAGCGAATCCGCCTGACTCACCGTTAGCAGACTTCCATAAGCGTCAGACATCTCAGCCATTACATTTGACTTCAACCTTATGGTACCCTTCAGGAATCTGTCGGGACGCATACGGGTGGCCAGAGTCCTCAAAATCGGTCCGGACTCCGCCTTAGAGAAATGAACAGAGTGGGTGGTGTCGGCAGTCACTTCTATCCATTCCGACGAAGGTCTGTCTAGTTTACGGTTTACGCTCTTCAACAGCTTATCGTTGGAGAAAGCATTCTTTGCCGCCAGAGCAGAATCTGCAGGCAGGACGGGCAAGCGCAGAATAACTTCGGGCGACACCTTAAATGTGTCAAACCTGACAGATGCGTCATCGCCCCTCATTTCGAGAAATGAGAGGGCGACGGCAGATGCGGTGAAGACCGCAGCCAGTTTTTTTATCATAGGATTTCAGTTTAAGCATGCGGCTAAAGCCACATTCAGAAGAAAAACTTGCTCAAAGGGCGATCATCATTTTCCGGACACTTCATATGCCGTGATGGACTTGAGCTTCATGTCGTAGATAAGAGTGGAATATGGCATGACGCTTGTGCTTGAAGCTCCATAGCCGGCATTCATCGGAATGACGCAGGTGACAGAATCACCTACGTGCATATTGGTTAGCATCGTCCAGAAGCCTACAATCGTTTCGATGGGTTTAAAGCTCCTTACGCTGTCGGCCTCCGCATAGCTTGAGTCAAACACCGTACCATTGACATAAGAAAGTTGATAGACAACCTCACAGGTGGAATTATCCATAGGAATGAGATTGCCCGCAGTCAGGCTGCGGTCGTTGTGCCATTGCGCAAGAATAGACACAGATGGAGCCCAAACAGGCGTAATCTTCTCGAAAACCTTTTTCCCATCTGCCCCAATGGTATCCTGCATGCGGGTAAAATATGTCTCATTCTGATTAATCCACTCCCTGTAGTCATAAGAGTTATCGTCATCGCCAAGACATGAGGAAAGACCGGCCGCCATCGTGAGCGACAACATTGATGGGATAATATATCTCTTGAAGTTCATTTACGTGATGCGTTGTACATTTGGTTTTATGTAGACTCCAGATCAGAACTCAACCTTTGGAGCCTTATTAGCTCCAGCCTCGGCCTTGAACTGTTCCTTTTCCTTGAATCCGAACCATCCGGCATAGATAGTAGTCGGAAATTTCTTTATGGACGTATTGTATTCCTTCACAGCCTGAGTGTAGCGTTCACGCTCGGTGGCAATACGGTTTTCTGTACCTTCGAGCTGTGTCTGAAGGTCAATGAAGTTCTGGTTTGCCTTAAGGTCAGGATAGGCCTCCTTGACTGCATTGACATATATATCGAGGGCTCCCTTTAGCTTACTCTGAGCTTCCTGATACTGCTGGATGTTCTGTTGGGGATTCTCGACAGCCTCAGCTGCGTTGTAAGCCTCGGAAAGGCCGGCACGTGCCTGAGTGACTTTGATGAACGTCTCGCTCTCATGCTCGGAATATCCCTTTACTGTATTCACGAGGTTCGGAATAAGATCGGCACGACGCTGGTATTGGTTTTCCACCTGAGCCCAGGCCTGATCTACGGTCTGCTCCTTCTCCACGAGAGAGTTGTAGTTGCAGCTCGAAAGAGTCGACATCGCGAATATAGCTACGAAAGCTACCGCTAACCTGCTGATTATTTTCTTCATAATAATATATTTTAGAGGAGTTTGCGAAGGAGCGAGTTGAGAGAGACTTTCTCGGCCAGAATCTTCTCAAGATCGTCAATATTGACACGTTCCTGCTCCATCGAGTCACGATGTCGAAGAGTCACGGTATTGTCTTCAAGTGTCTGATGATCGACTGTGATGCAGAACGGGGTTCCGATAGCATCCTGACGACGATAGCGCTTGCCGATGGAGTCCTTTTCATCGACCTGACAAGTGAAGTCGAAACGAAGCTTATGCTGAATCTCTCGGGCTTTCTCTGGAAGACCGTCTTTCTTAACAAGGGGCAGCACGGCACACTTGACCGGAGCGATAGGAGCCGGGAAATGGAGAACAACTCGACGATCTCCGTTACCGAGATCCTGATCCTCATAACAGCTGCAGAGCACACTGAGGAACATGCGGTCGACACCAATAGAAGTCTCGATCACATAAGGCACGTAGCTCTGGTTGAGCTCGGGGTCGAAATACTGTAT
Organism: Muribaculaceae bacterium; assembly: GCA_029060585.1. The sequence continues at coordinate 6,996 of JAIDTS010000539.1, read as the reverse complement.
CTTCTTTCCGGAATATTTCTCATGCTGGGAAAGGTCGAAATTCGTGCGGGAGTGAATTCCTTCCACCTCTTTGAAACCGAAAGGCATCTGGAACTCGATATCGGTTGCCGCATTCGCATAATGAGCCAGTTTCTCGTGGTCGTGATATCTGTATTTCGAATCTCCGAGGCCAAGTGCCTTATGCCATTTAAGACGTGTGGCACGCCAATAGTCGAACCACTTCATCTCCTCTCCCGGACGAACGAAAAACTGCATCTCCATCTGCTCGAACTCACGCATACGGAAAATAAACTGGCGCGCAACGATCTCATTTCGGAAAGCCTTGCCTATCTGCGCGATGCCGAACGGGATACGCATGCGACCGGTCTTCTGGACATTGAGGTAATTGACAAATATTCCTTGAGCGGTCTCGGGACGAAGATACACGTCCATCGCGCCGTCGGCCGTAGAACCCATCTCTGTCTTGAACATTAGGTTGAACTGACGGACATCGGTCCAGTTCTTAGTGCCGCTGATCGGGTCTATAATCTCGTAGTCGAGTATTATCTGCTTTAGTTCTGCGAGATCGTTGGCGTTCATGGCGTCAGAGAAGCGCTGGTGGAGCTCATCGCGTTTCTTCTGATGTTCGAGCACGCGGGCGTTAGTAGCGCGGAACTGAGCCTCGTCGAAGGCCTCACCGAAACGCTTGGCAGCCTTCGCCACCTCTTTATTTATCTTATCGTCGATTTTCGCAATCTCGTCTTCAATCAGCACGTCCGCACGGTAGCGCTTCTTTGAGTCGCGGTTATCTATCAGAGGATCATTGAAAGCGTCAACGTGTCCGGAAGCCTTCCAGATTGTAGGATGCATGAATATGGCGGAGTCGATGCCAACGATGTTGTCGTGGAGCATAGTCATCGCCTCCCACCAGTAGCGCTTTATGTTGTTTTTAAGTTCCACGCCGTTCTGGCCGTAGTCGTAGACAGCACTTAGGCCATCATAGATTTCAGATGACTGGAATACGAATCCATATTCTTTGGCATGAGCCACTATCGTCTTAAAGACATCTTCCTGTTTTGCCATATTCTAAGATACTTATGCAGTGTTTTATGCTATTATTTCAGTTGTTTTTCAGTTTAAGATGCAAATTTAATCATTTTTTTTCAAACTTCGGGAGAATTAACAGATTTTTCCATTTTTTTGTTGGTAATCGCACATACGCAGGAATCAGACCAGACGTTTTCCGAAGTCTCCACCATATCTATAATGGTATATATAGGCAGAATAATACCCATAATGCTTATATCAGCTCCAATTCCAGACATCAGCGAGAGGGTAAGGAAATAACATCCCATCGGGACGCCCGCATTGCCGACTGCGGAAATGACCGATATAAGCAGCCAAAGCAACATTGTAGACCAAGACAGGGGCATGCCATTATTCTGCATGACAAATAGAGAAGTGCAAAGGATAAAGGCAGCGCAACCATTCATATTTATTGTAGTGCAAAGAGGAAGTACAAACCGGGCCACTTTTTTATCCACTCCAAGACGTTGTTCGGAATTCTCCATTGTAACCGGCAATGTAGCGGCCGAGCTTTTGGTGAAGAGCGCCATCAACACTGCAGGAGTCATTCCAAGGAAAGTCTTTACAGGGTTAAGGCGGCTTACAAGAAGGAAGAGCGGAAGTACCACAAACATCTGTACCAGATTACCGGATATAATCACCGCCACATATTTACCGAGAGAATCGGCCATTACTCCGGCACCCGCCTCTGCGATAAGCTGGGCTGCAAAAGCCACTATTCCAAGCGGGAGTATGGCGATGAGCCACCGAATGAGTGTGAAAAGTATCTCCTGCACACCATTGAGTCCACTGACGATTATCTCCTTAGGTCTTGACTCCGGCATTCTCGAGATTGCTATACCAACGGCAAAGCAAATAAGCAGGAGAGCAAGGACATTTCCTTCCAGCAGAGGCTTGAGCATATTGTCAGGCACAACAGATAAAATATGGTCGGCATAGGAAGTGGTGGGAGCCTCAACGGATTCTTTCTCGGCAACCGTAACCGCAGCAGGAAGATTGCCGGGGCGGATAGCGACATAGAGGCCGAGGGCCACGGCAGCGGCAGAGAATGTAGTCAGCAGTGTGTATGTCAGAGAAGTTCGAAACATTCTGTTGAGCTCCTTTCCTCCGCCAAGAGATGCGAGTGTGGTAATGACCGCGAGCACTATTGTAGGGACTGCCAGGAGACGGAACAGACGGGTATATACCGTAGCGATGAAATTCATCGCCTGATCCACTGATTCAATACGAAGAAGGCCTATGCCAACGCCTACAGCGAGGGCGACAAGCCAGACAATGATTTGTTTTTTGGACATGTTTGTTGGGTTATAGCGCTTCGAGCATGGACCCTCAGCACAGATTTAATGACTATGGGCTTCATTAAGAAAATTCCGCTCGTAAGCCTGACGAAACCTTAACAAAGAAATAGTTTAAACAACTTCAAAATAATAACAATCCAGCGGCAATTATAGGTACAAAACGGATATATTTTTCAATTAATATTAAAAAATGGAGCGTGATTCCAGATTTTTTTGCTAATTTTGTAGTTTAAAACTTAAATATGCAAAAAACTAAAAAAGTAGGCATACAGGGCATTCCCGGGTGTTTCCACGACATGGCAGCCCATAGATGGTTTTCGGAAGATGGAATCGAGACAATCGGTTTCGGCTCTTTCGAGGATATGTTTTTGGCCCTTGATTCTGATCAGGAGATGTATGCGGCTGTTGCAATCGAAAACACAATAGCAGGCGCGCTGCTTCAGAATTTTGAATATATAAGGAAAAGCGGAAGGAAAGTGATAGGAGAATGCCGGATACGTGTCTCGCACTCTCTATGTGCGCTTCCTGGCACTGAACTCAGTGAAATCAAGGAAGTCAGATCGCACTACATGGCACTTCTGCAATGCCGTCAGTTTCTCGCGCATTATCCTCAGATGAAAAAGACCGAGGATTTCGACACAGCGGGTTGCGCCCGGAAAGTTGCGGAAGAAAAGATTGAGAATACGGCGGCCATCTCGCCAGCATATGCGGCACGCCTCTACGGACTGGAGGTATTGGCTGAAGGAATCGAAGACGACAACCGCAATTTCACAAGATTCATGATAATCGGGCCCAAGGACTCCCCAACCACGGACGATGCGGATAAGATATCGCTGGCCTTTACGGTTCCCCATGAGAAGGGTGCGCTTTCAAAAGTGCTTACGATACTTACCTTCTATGACATCAACCTTACGATGCTGCAGTCAATGCCCGTAGTGGGACACGAATGGGAATACCGCTTCTATGCTGATCTTACATTCGATGACCGCGACAGGTGCGAACAGGCGCTGACAGCTGTAAGGCCTCTTACCAGTGACTTCCGCATCCTCGGCATCTACCGCTCAGCAAAGAATTAAACAATATATATAAATGATTATTCGTGATTCAGCATGAGACATCATAAGAAATGTGATTTTCATTGAATCAGGAAAACTTCAAAACCAACAATCCAACTATGACAGATATCAAGCCTCTTTTTGACGAGGGAAGAATAATGAAGGAGCCGATCATCATCGGCGGCCCCTGCTCAGCCGAAAGCGAGCAGCAGGTGCTTGAGACAGCAAGAGAACTGGCCGCGGGAGGAATAAAAATCTTCCGTGCCGGAATCTGGAAACCCCGCACAATGCCGGGATGCTTCGAGGGAGTAGGTCTCGCAGGTCTTCCCTGGCTCATGAAGGTCAAGGAAGAGACCGGCATGAAAGTTGGCACCGAGGTAGCCAGCAAGAACCATGTCATCAGCGCCATCTCTGCTGGAGTTGACATCATATGGATCGGAGCCCGCACCTCTGCAAGCCCATTCGCCATGCAGGAAATCGCAGACACGCTTCAGGAAATGGGCACCGACATCCCGGTGCTAATCAAGAATCCCGTCAATCCCGACCTTGACCTATGGATAGGAGCAGTTAAGAGAATCTACAATGCAGGAATACGCCGTATCGGAGTCATCCACCGCGGTTTCAGCAGCTACGGACAGCACATCTACCGTAATCAGCCTATGTGGGGCCTGCCATTTGAATTTGCGAGAAGATTTCCGAACATTCCCGTATTCTGCGATCCCAGCCATATAAGCGGACAACATGACCTCGTGGCTCCTTTAAGCCGTCAGGCCCTCGACATGGGATTTGACGGTCTCATGATTGAGAGCCATTGCAACCCCAAATGCGCACTGAGCGACGCCAAGCAGCAACTTTTGCCTTCCGAACTTGTGGCACTCGTCAAGGAATTGAAGGTAAGGGAAAAGCCACAGGGGACACCCGAACTGGACGCCCTGAGAAGCGAAATCGACCAGATTGACGGCGAGCTTCTCGACCTTCTTGCCAAAAGGATGGCTGTATCGAAGAAGATCGGTGAATATAAAAAGGAGCATAACATGATGGTGGTGCAACTTGGACGGCACGACCGAATCATGAAAGAGAGGACCGAACTGGGGGAGAAACTCGGCCTTCCGAAGGAATTCGTCGGAAGGATCATGAGCGCCATACATGAGGAGAGTGTCAGGAGGCAGCTCTAATTGTAATGCATAATTCACCATGTATTTAGCAGAATTAATATGATTCTATAGACACATGCGAATACATTGAGATTCCATATTCAATTAACTCATTCTAATAATCATGCATCATTCACTGGCTGATGCATCGCAGTAAAATTATGAAAGAAACAGACGAGAACCTGACGACAGGAACCGGACTGCCGGAGAACGCCTTCAGAGAACTTGCGGCCGACGAGAAGTTCATCCCCGTGATGCATCCGGCCCACGAACAGCAGGAAGCTACCCCCTATTCAGTTGGAATCGGACTTGTCATGGCTGTCATATTCTCAGCAGCCGCGGCCTATCTGGGACTCAAGGTCGGCCAGGTGTTTGAAGCCGCGATACCGATCGCCATCATCGCGGTTGGCTTATCCAACGCACTGGGCAAGAAGAATGCCTTGGGCCAAAACGTTATAATACAATCAATCGGTGCCTGCTCCGGAGTGATTGTGGCCGGCGCCATCTTCACTCTTCCCGCTCTTTTCATCCTTCAGGCGAAATATCCTGAAATAACAGTAGAATTCTATCAGATATTCCTGAGCTCGCTGCTCGGAGGTATCTTAGGCATTCTGTTCTTCATACCGTTCAGGAAATATTTCGTGAAGGACATGCACGGCAAGTATCCTTTCCCTGAAGCTACGGCCACGACCCAGGTGCTCATCTCGAGTCAGCAGGCAGACAGCGAGGAAGGGGGACAGGCTAAGACCCTGATTATTGCCTCCCTTATCGGAGGAATCTACGACTATATAGTCGCCACATTTGGTTGGTGGGCCGAAACCGTAACTTCCGTTGCCTCTTCGGCAGGCCACGTACTTATGGAGAAGACCAAGCTCGTCTTGAGCTGCAACACCGGAGCGGCCCTTCTCGGCCTCGGCTATATCGTAGGCCTTAAATACGCATTCGTCATCTTCGCAGGCTCGATCTTCGTGTGGTGGATAATCATTCCTCTCATGGGCACTTACGGATCTGCGGAATTCCAGGCGATGGATCCGCTAGACATCTTCAGCGGCTATGCAAGAATGATAGGTATCGGCGGCATAGCCATGGCTGGAGTGATAGGCATCATCAAATCGTGGGGCATCATAACCCAGGCGGTCGGACTTGCGAGCCGGGAGCTCAAGGGAAAATCCTCGGCAGCTAAGGAAGTGCGCTGGCAGACAGACATATCGATGAAGCACATTGTAGTCTTCATCGCCCTCGCCCTTGTGGCAGTGCTTCTGTTCTTCTGGTTTGGTGTGATCCATACGTTTTGGCAGGCTCTTGTAGCATTCGCTGTAGTAGTGATAATCGCTTTCCTCTTCACTACCGTTGCGGCCAACGCCATCGCTATCGTGGGAAGCAATCCTGTCTCCGGCATGACGCTCATGACCCTTATTATAGCATCGGCGATTTTCGTAGGAATCGGGCTCAACGGAACGAGCGGCATTGTAGCTTCAATGGTAATCGGCGGAGTGGTCTGCACGGCCCTCTCAATGGCTGGAGGTTTTGTCACCGACTTGAAGATCGGCTACTGGCTCGGCTCTACCCCGAAGAAGCAGGAAAGCTGGAAATTCCTCGGCACGCTTGTATCGGCAGCTACAGTCGGTGGAGTCATCATGGTTCTCAACCAGGTATATGGTTTCACCGGCGAGGATGCGCTTGTAGCTCCTCAGGCCAACGCCATGGCAAAGGTGATCGAACCCCTCATGATGGGAGGCGACACTCCCTGGATTCTGTATATGGTGGGCGCGATTCTCGCGTGCATCCTCAACTGGCTGGGAGTTCCGGCACTCGCGTTCTGTCTGGGAATGTTCATCCCGCTGCCGCTTAACACACCGATGCTCGTAGGCGGAGCCATCGCATATTATGTAAGCAACTCATCGAAAGACCAGAAGGTTAACGACGCTCGCCGCGACCGCGGCACACTCATCTCGTCAGGTCTTATCGCTGGCGGTGCTCTTTTCGGAGTGTTTGCAGCCATCACACGTTTCTGTGGTTTCGAGTATGAGAATCCTCTCGGCATGGAGACTACTCAGATACTCGGGTGCGTAGCCTACGCCGCCCTCATCTGTTATCTCATCTGGGACAGCTGCAGAGCCAAACCGTTACGCGACAATGCATAATGCATAATGCACAATACATAATTAAATAGACTCTGAAATACTGACGAATTTCAACAATGAGACACTTTCGGTCCGTAGGGATCGAAAGTGTTGCTTTTTTAATAATATCGTGTTGCTTTTTTAATGAATTTGCAACATGAACAGGATAGACAACGCGTTATAATGACAAAGACTGAAAAACACATACTGAAAAACACACTTAACACCTTACCACTATGAAAACACGCTTCAACTATATCTTCGCAGCCGCCATGGCCGGCATCTTCGCATTATCAGCTGA
>JAIDTS010000538.1 GCA_029060585.1 Muribaculaceae bacterium | reverse complement strand
CATGAATTCATACTTCTTCAAGGGGTACCGGTGCCTGAGAAAGGGCGGTATGGCACGGGAATCGTATTCATGCCTCACGATGAGGAATCCCGGGAGGCGATACTCGACATCATAGAGCGCGAAGCCATGGCCGACGGAATGACGCTACTTGCGGAGAGAGACGTGCCGACCAATAATACGATGCTGGGAAAAGTGGCCCGTGATGCCGAGCCTGCGGTAAAGCAGATATTCGTCACCGACGAAGAGAGCGAACGACCGATGGAGCTACGTCTCTACCTGCTCAGAAAGAGGATCGAGAAAAAGGTAGCTGACTCAGACATAAAAGGGAAAGAAGAATTCTATATCTGCTCGCTGTCTTCACAGACCATCGTCTACAAAGGGATGCTCACTAGCATGCAGCTCCGTTATTATTATCCCGATCTGATGAATCCGCGGTTTACGACCGCCATGGCCTTGGTGCATTCCCGCTTCTCCACCAACACCTTCCCGGCATGGAGCCTCGCCCAGCCATTCAGGATTCTCGGCCACAACGGTGAAATCAACACCATACAGGGCAACCGACTCTGGACCAAAGCCCGCGAGGGTGTGCTCCGTCCGTCAGCTTTCGCCGGTCAGGACATGACCCCGATACTGCAACCCGGCATGAGCGATTCCGCTTCTCTCGACAACATATTGGAATTCTTTGTAATGGCAGGAATGTCGTTGCCACATGCACTCGCCATGCTCGTACCGGAATCATTCAACGACAAAAACCCCATTTCCCCGGCACTAAAGGCATTTTACGAATACCACTCTATACTCATGGAGGCGTGGGACGGACCGGCCACGCTACTCTTCAGCGACGGCCGCTATGCCGGTGGCATGCTTGACAGGAATGGCCTTAGGCCGGGTCGCTACCTCATCACTGACAACGATACAGTAGTGATAGCCTCAGAAACAGGTGTGCTTGCCTTCGACCCTTCCGAAATCAAAAGAAAGGGGCGGTTGAAGCCGGGCAAGATGATGATAGTCGACATGAAAGAGCACCGTATCCTCTTCGACGAAGAAATAAAGGAATCACTCGCCAACGCCGCTCCCTACCGCGACTGGCTCGCCCGCTACCGAGTAAAGCTCGACGCAATAACCTCCGGCAGGAAAGCGACAGACAAAGTAGAGGGATTCGAGCGCATGCTGCATACCTTCATGTATGACAGCGAGGAGATAGAGAAAATCATGACTCCCATGACTGTCGAGGGCAAGGAACCGATCCATTCCATGGGCGATGACAGTCCACTCGCCGCTCTCTCCAAAAGACGTCAACCCCTCTACAACTACTTCCGCCAGCATTTCGCACAGGTGACCAACCCTCCCATCGATCCATTGAGAGAGGAACTGGTCATGAACCTCGACAGTTATATCGGATCGGTAAATAAAGACATGTTCGACTTTTCTCCGGAACAGTGCAAGATGGTGCTCCTAAAGCGCCCTATCATCACCAACCGGGAACTCGACCTCCTCTGCCATCTCCGCTACAAGGGATTTGACGCAGTGCGTCTTGACATGACCTTCCCTGTGGAAGAGGGTCCGGAAGGCCTTGAAAGAGGAATTGAAAGGCTATGCAAGGAGGCTGAAAAGGCTGTAGACGAGGGATGCAGCTATCTTGTGCTGACCGACAGAGGAGTATCGGCCGACCGTGCGCCCATACCTTCTCTGCTCGCCACCGCGGCACTTCACCATCATCTCATCGATGCGAGAAAACGCACGCGAACGGCAATAGTGGTAGAGACCGGGGATGCGAGGGAAGTAATGCACTTCGCCCTTCTCGTAGGTTACGGAGCTTCCGCCATCAATCCCTATATGGCCTTAGCAATCATAGAAAAGATGGTAGCTGAAAAGAAGATTCAGCTTGACTTCGATACGGCCTCCAGGCACTTCATCGAGGCCGTAGACAAAGGACTGCTCAAAATAATGTCGAAGATGGGTATCTCGACTTTGACATCATACAAGGGAGCGCAGCTCTTCGAGGCATTGGGCCTTTCAGACAAGATATGCAACCGTTATTTTGGCGGCACTCCATCGAAAATCAGCGGACTTGGTCTTAAATCCATCACCGAAGACATCCTCGATGCCCATCGCGAGGC
>JAIDTS010000537.1 GCA_029060585.1 Muribaculaceae bacterium | reverse complement strand
GATATTATGAGACTATGAAGTTTCGGACTGAATATCAGGCAAAGCAAAGCGATAGGCTGCTCAATCCGGAGGAACCGGCTGTGCTTATCGGATCATGCTTCACCGACAATATCGGCGAGCGAATGCGGTCATGCCGCTGGTGTGGCTATCCCAACATCACAGGTACGCTTTTCAACCCATCGTCTATCGCCAAGACAATTCGACTGGCCGCTGAATGGAAAAAGCCTTTAGAAATCATCGACGACTCACTTGCCCAAAGAGACAGGTTATGGATAACATGGCTGTCAGACTCAGGATGCACCACATACAGTAAGAACGAGACCAAAGACCGAATCTTCAATCGCTTGCTGCGTTTGCGCGAACGTCTTTCCGAAGCCAAGACCCTTATCGTCACTTTCGGCACATCATGGATCTACGAACTGATCGAGCGTCCGGGATATGTAGTTGCGAACTGCCATAAATTTCCATCCGACACATTCGTACGCCGTAGGCTCACAGTAGACGAAATCGTCGAGGAATGGAGTTCTCTCCTGAAACTTCTTGAGGCGACATACCCGGAGATGCGAATCATATTCACAGTGAGTCCCGTAAGGCATCTGAAAGATGGATTTGAGGGTAACAGCCGCTCAAAGGCGATACTTCAACTGGCATGCGAGGAACTATGCAACCTTAATGACAGAGTGGAGTATTTCCCTTCTTTTGAGATTATGAACGATGATTTGCGCGATTACCGATTCTACTCCTCAGATATGGTACACCCCTCTCCCGAGGCTGTCGATTATATATGGGAGAAGTTTCAAGACCGCTACCTTTCCAAGGAATCACGGTCTCTTCTGACGGAAGGAGAGAAAGTCACCAAACGCCTCAAACACCGCCCTATTGTATACGGCGACAGTGAGACGGCTCAACACATAGCTTCCATCAGAAAGTCTGAGGCGGCAGAATATTACAACACATTCATAGCAGCTCACCCGAACATGCTCAGAATCGACGAATGAGCATCTATGAGGCAAGAGCCTTCTTCATTGCACCGGGACTTATGACCCCTTGAAGGACTGTCTTGTCATCGAATACCATAAATGGGATAAGGTTGAAATCCTTACGGTTGTTTAACGTCTTCTCTTCTTCAAGCACCTGTGGACCATATTCGTCGCTTTCGAGCACAGACTTCACGGCAGCGGTATCGAGTCCGCATTTCTCCGCGATAGACAGGAGCACGTTGTGGTCGGAAATTCTGAGATTCTCAATGAAATTGGCATGAAACAATGCGAAATTTAGTTTAATGGCCGTTTCCTGCGATACGGTCGCCTGCGCGTATTCCATAAGACGGTGAGCGTCGAAAGTGCTGCATACCTGAGTGGTGGCAAGTCTGTAGTCAAGACCTACACGTGATGCCATCGTGGTGATTCTTTGCATCAGATGCTCAGTCTCTTCAGCCGTGAACTTATGACCGTCCATGAAATGCTGGGTCATAGTCTCCACAGGAACGGCCGGAGCATTCGGATCCAGCTGATATGATAGGAAACGGATCGTCACACTATCAGCCATACCTTGCTTTTCAATAATATCCATCAACTGCTTCTCTTCCATATAAGAGTAAGGGCATGCATAATCTGCCCATATCTTTATATCCATAGTATTATATCTATATTTTCAAAAGTAGAACACTGGGAAAGAAACGAAAGTTTATCATGGTGTGATATTCATATGGGTGGTGACACCGTGCAGGAGAATGAATGAATTCTTGACAGTAAGGTGTATGATTTATTGACACATGCTTTTCAGAACCCAATACATAGCACCTGATATTCAACCTTTTACATTTTTGGCACGCTGATTGAGAGTATGCTCGGTGTTATGAAAAGAATTCTCACTACATTATCAATTACAACGGTTTTGACTGCAGCGGCACAGCAACCATGGACTATGGAGCGGTGCATGTCTTACGCCGCCACACACTCCTCGTCGGTGGTGCAAGCCCGTTGGGATCTGGCATCGGCCACCGCTACACGCAATCAAGCGATAGCCGATTTCTTCCCGTCGGTATCGGCACAGGTAGGATCACAGTTCAGCTGGGGACGAAACATCGACCCCGAAACAAATACCTACAACGACGTGACGACATTCAACAACGGATATGGAGTCTATGCCTCGCTCACACTCTTTGACGGCGGACAGACTATAAACCGCTACAA
>JAIDTS010000536.1 GCA_029060585.1 Muribaculaceae bacterium | reverse complement strand
GTCTTAAGGAGGCTAAGGAACTCGTAGACGGCGCACCCAGCGTTGTTAAGGAGCAGCTCCCGAAGGCTGACGCTGAAGGCCTCAAGAAGCAGCTCGAAGAGGCAGGCGCTGAGGTTGAACTTAAGTAATCTTTCAATAGCAGCATAGCACGATTCCCCTGCGAAACAAGCAGGGGAATCCAGCTTTTTTTAGCTCATAGTGCGCAGATCCCGGCAGGCAAGGGGGCTTGTCATGCACCCGGATGCCGAGCATCGCGCAGGTTTTCAGATTCCTTTCCGCTGAGGATTGGTTAATCTGAAAATTCTTTGTGTATTATAACATCGCCTTTTTTGCCTGTTTTATGGTTTTTTATGTGATGTTAACGCTTTTTAACTATAATAGGCGCGAATTTCGCTCCTAAAACATAGCTATCAAAAACGGCTACCACCAGATTAATCTCATCATAAATGTCACAGAATACACTTGCTAAACCTCGCGTGAACTTCGCGTCTGTGAAGAATCCGTATCCGTTTCCGGATTTTCTTGAGGTGCAGCTGAAATCTTTCAGGGATTTTCTTCAGCTCGACACTCCTCCGGAACAGAGGAAGAAGGAAGGCCTCTACAAAGTGTTTGCCGAAAACTTCCCTATCGCGGACACACGCAATAATTTCGTCCTCGAGTTTCTCGATTATTACATCGATCCTCCCCGCTATACAATCGAGGAATGCTTCGAGAGGGGACTGACCTACAGTGTGCCCCTCAAGGCGAAGCTGAAACTATACTGTACGGATCCGGACCACGAGGACTTCGATACAAGTATTCAGGACGTATATCTCGGTCCTATTCCATACATGACGGATCAGGGCACCTTCATTATCAACGGCGCAGAGCGAGTAGTAGTCTCTCAGCTTCATAGATCGCCGGGTGTCTTCTTCGGCCAGAGCATGCATGCCAACGGCACTAAGCTCTATTCAGCGCGTATCATTCCTTTCCGCGGAAGCTGGATAGAGTTCGCCACGGACATCAACAATGTGATGTATGCCTACATCGACCGTAAGAAGAAGCTTCCTGTTACCACTCTTCTGCGTGCTATCGGGCTCGAGAGCGACAAAGATATCCTTCAGGTGTTCAATCTTGCAGAGGAAGTGAAGGTCACCAAAACCAATCTCGAGAATGTCAAGGGGCGCAAGCTTGCCGGCCAGGTGGTGCATTCCTGGATTGAAGACATCAGCAGCGACGATATCGGCGAGGTCATGACTATCGAGAGAAATGAGGTGGTGGTCGACCGTGGTGAGGAGATAAGCGACGACAATATCGAGGCTATCCTCGCGTCGGGAGTGAAGACTATCATGCTCGAGAAGGAAGATGCCAACGCGACCGACTTCAGCATCATCTTCAATACCCTCTCAAAGGACCAGTCCAAGTCTGAGATAGAGGCTATCCAGTATATCTACAGGCAGCTGCGCAACGCCGAGCCGCCAGACGACGCTTCCGCCCGCGAGGTGATACAGAACCTTTTCTTCAGTGAGAAGCGCTATGACCTCGGCGAGGTAGGACGCTACAGAATCAATAAGAAACTCGAGCTTTCCACTCCCATGGACGTAAGGGTGCTTACGCGCGAGGACATAGTGGAAATCATCAAATATCTCATAGAGCTGATCAACAACAAGAGTGACGTCGACGATATCGACCACCTCTCCAACCGCCGCGTCCGCACGGTAGGCGAGCAGCTCTACAATCAGTTCAACGTAGGTCTGGCGCGTATGAGCCGTACGATCCGCGAGCGCATGAACGTGAGAGACAACGAGGTCTTCACTCCGACAGACCTTATCAACGCCAAGACCATATCGGGCGTGATCAATACGTTCTTCGGAACAGACGCTCTCTCCCAGTTCATGGACCAGACCAATCCCTTGGCAGAGATCACCCACAAGCGCCGACTGTCGGCACTTGGCCCCGGCGGTCTGAGCCGCGAGCGAGCAGGTTTCGAGGTGCGAGACGTACACTACACCCACTACGGACGTCTCTGTCCGATCGAGACTCCTGAAGGCCCGAACATCGGTCTGATCTCATCGCTCTGCGTATACGCCAAGATCAACAATCTCGGATTCATCGAGACTCCCTACAGAAAGGTGACCGACAGCGTGGTAGACCTCAACAACGACGATGTGATCTACCTGACTGCCGAAATGGAGGAGGGTAAGAATATTGCTCAGGGTAACGCCCCTCTCAATGACGACGGCAGCTTCATACGCGACAAGGTTAAGGCCCGCCAGGACGCAGACTTCCCTATTGTAGCTCCCTCTCAGATCGAGCTTATGGACGTGGCTCCGATCCAGATCGCATCGATCGCGGCTTCTCTGATTCCGTTCCTCGAGCACGACGACGCCAACCGTGCCCTCATGGGATCTAACATGATGCGTCAGGCTGTGCCTCTTATGCGCAGTGAGGCTCCTATCGTAGGCACAGGCATCGAAGGGCAGCTTATCCGTGATTCGCGCACACAGATCATGGCTGAAGGCACTGGCACTATCGAATATGTAGACGCCACCACAATCCGCATCAAATATGACAGGGATGAGGATGAGGAGTTCGTAGAGTTCGAGCCGGCAGTAAAGGAGTATAGGATTCCCAAGTTCCGCCGTACAAACCAGGGTACGACCATCGACCTCCGTCCTATCTGCGAGGTAGGACAGAAAGTGGAGAAGGGAGACATCCTGACCGAAGGATATTCGACCGAGAAGGGCGAGCTCGCTCTGGGACGCAATCTGAAAGTGGCGTTCATGCCCTGGAAGGGATACAACTACGAGGATGCAATCGTGCTCAACGAGCGCATGGTGAAGGAAGACATCCTGACCTCTGTGCACGTGGACGAGTATACTCTCGAGGTGCGCGAGACTAAGCGCGGCATGGAGGAGCTGACGAGCGACATCCCCAACGTGAGCGAGGATGCTACGAAAGACCTCGACGAGCGCGGCATCATCCGCGTGGGCGCATATGTCGTCCCCGGCGACATCATGATCGGTAAGATCACTCCGAAAGGGGAGAGCGACCCGACCCCTGAAGAGAAGCTGCTCCGCGCCATCTTCGGCGACAAGGCCGGCGAGGTAAAGGACGCTTCGCTGAAGGCAAGCCCCTCGCTGAAGGGTGTCGTAATCGGCACTAACCTCTTCTCGAAAGCCGTCAAGACTCGTACTTCGCGCAGGTCGGCCAACGAACAGACCGAGGCCCTGGAAAAAGAGTACAAGGAGAAGCTCGACGGAGTCACAGAAATCATGGTCGGCAAGATGGAGACACTGCTCAATGGAGTGGTTTCTGCAGGCGTGAAGGATTTCCTCGGCGACGAGATAGTTGCCGCAGGTCAGAAATTCAACGGTGTAAACTGGAAGGATTTCCCGTATGAGACCGTTAACCTGAGCGGCTGGACCGACAACGAGCGCATCAACGGCATGGTGATGAAGCTCATCACCAACTATCTGCGCAAATACAAGGAGATCGACAGCGAGCTGCGCCGTAAGAAATTCGACATTACAATCGGCGACGAGCTTCCCTCCGGAATTATGCAGATGGCCAAGGTCTATATCGCCAAGAAGCGTAAGATCGGTGTCGGCGACAAGATGGCAGGTCGCCACGGCAACAAGGGTATCGTTTCCCGCGTGGTGCGTCAGGAAGACATGCCGTTCCTGGAGGACGGAACTCCTGTAGACATCGTGCTCAACCCGCTGGGTGTGCCTTCCCGAATGAACCTGGGACAGATTTTCGAGACCGTGCTCGGATGGGCCGGCCGCGAGCTGGGCGAGAAATTCGCGACTCCCATCTTCGACGGTGCAAGTCTCGACGACCTCAACGAATGGACCGACAAGGCCGGTCTTCCCCGCTATGGCAAGACGTATCTGTATGACGGCGGCACGGGCGACCGTTTCGACCAGCCGGCTACAGTAGGTGTGATCTACATGCTTAAGCTCGGCCACATGGTGGAAGACAAGATGCACGCCCGTTCGATCGGCCCGTACTCACTGATCACTCAGCAGCCTCTCGGAGGTAAGGCCCAGTTCGGTGGCCAGCGCTTCGGAGAGATGGAGGTGTGGGCGCTTGAGGCATTCGGTGCCAGCCATATCCTCCAGGAGATACTGACGATCAAGAGCGACGACGTCAACGGCCGCAGCAAGGCATACGAGGCTATCGTGAAGGGAGATCCGATGCCCAACCCCGGCATCCCCGAATCGCTCAATGTGCTTCTTCACGAGCTCCGCGGTCTCGGCCTCAGCGTGACACTCGACTGACAGGAACTTTAATCTGTCGGAAATCAAATAAAAAATCTCGGCCGGCGGGGACATCTCCCGCCGGATTCGGACAACATAGAAGGAAAACCTATGGCTTTCAAGAAAGACAATAAAATCAAGACCAACTTTTCAAAGATCACGATCGGTCTGGCATCTCCGGAGAAAATCAAGGAGATGTCGAGCGGCGAGGTTCTGAAGCCGGAGACCATCAACTACCGCACGTATAAGCCGGAACGCGACGGCCTCTTCTGCGAGAAGATCTTCGGCCCCGTCAAGGACTACGAGTGCCACTGCGGCAAGTACAAACGCATACGCTACAAGGGTATCGTATGCGACCGCTGCGGTGTCGAGGTGACAGAAAAGAAGGTGCGCCGCGAACGCATGGGCCACATCGAGCTTGTAGTGCCGGTTGCCCACATCTGGTATTTCCGTTCGCTTCCCAACAAGATCGGTTATCTGCTCGGTCTCCCCTCGAAGAAGCTCGACTCCGTGATCTACTATGAGCGCTACGTAGTGCTCCAGCCGGGAGCCGCTGCCAATATCGCCACTGACACACGCGACGGCGAGAGGGTACAGGCCAAAGACGCAGGCAAGCCTCTTGCCCGCCTTGACCTCCTTTCGGAAGAGGAATACCTCGACATTCTCGAGCAGCTTCCCGAAGACAACCAGCTTCTTCCCGACGACGACCCCAACAAGTTCATCGCCAAGATGGGTGCGGAAGCCATCTACGAGCTTCTGCAGAACATCGACCTCGAGGCTCTTGCCGCCGACCTGCGCGACCGCGCCCACACAGAGGGCTCGCAGCAGCGCAAGACCGAGGCCCTGAAGCGTCTGCAGGTAGTGAATTCATTCCTGGCTTCTAAAGACGTCAACAAGCCCGAATGGATGGTGCTGAAGGCTATTCCCGTAATCCCGCCTGAGCTCCGTCCCCTCGTGCCGCTCGACGGCGGCCGATTTGCTACCTCCGACCTCAACGACCTCTACCGTCGCGTCATCATCCGCAACAACCGTCTGAAAAGACTCATCGAGATAAAGGCTCCCGAGGTGATCCTGCGCAATGAGAAGCGCCTTCTCCAGGAGGCGGTAGATTCACTTCTCGACAATTCCCGCAAGGCTTCGGCAGTGAAGAGCGACGTCAACCGTCCGCTGAAGTCACTCTCAGATTCTCTGAAGGGTAAGCAGGGCCGCTTCCGTCAGAATCTTCTCGGTAAGCGTGTCGACTATTCCGCCCGTTCGGTTATCGTCGTAGGTCCTGAGCTCAAGATGCACGAGTGCGGTATTCCCAAGCTCATGGCCGCCGAACTCTACAAGCCATTCGTCATCCGCAAGCTCATTGAGCGCGGCATCGTGAAGACAGTGAAGAGCGCGAAGAAGATCGTAGACCGCAAGGAGCCAGTAGTATGGGACATCCTCGAGCACGTAATGAAGGGTCATCCCGTTCTGCTCAACCGAGCCCCGACGCTCCACCGTC
>JAIDTS010000535.1 GCA_029060585.1 Muribaculaceae bacterium | reverse complement strand
ATACTTAAAACTAAACACTCTCTACCAATGGCACGTACCAAGCTCATAGCCAAATATGCCGCCCTCGACACTCCCGACCTCGCCGAGCGCATTCATAAGACAATTACCGACCACATTGCAGAAAAAGGCATCGAAGACCTCCCCTATCTTGAACTAAACGGCCGCTGGACCGGAAAACTATCCATCTCCGACGGAGGATGGCGCGGCGACTTCGACTTCCTCTATCCCGTGATCAGCATGTGCCGCGTCGACCGCCAGGGAAATGTGTTCGCCGACATGGCCAAGATCGAGAAACGCGTAGCAATATGGCGTGAAGACCTGCATACCCCACACGAAGACGACCAGTACCTCGGCGTATGCGACGATACCTTCGACGACAGCGACTTCAGGGAAGACGATGCCAACGAACTCTATTCCGCATTCTATAAAAGCGAGATGGACTCCTTCCTCAACTCCGAGAATCCCGACCTCCTCGAGCATGACCGTGCCCTTACTGAAATCGACAATCTCTTCCGCGACTCATCCATCGGAGCTGACAGTAGCCAGCGTAATTTCGGAGAAGGATTCGCCGTCCAGCGCATCGACAATGCGGAAGACTACCGCAAGATTATGGAAGCCATTGAGGCCGATGCCGCCGCTGGTGGCGGATACTCATGGATCAATCCCGACTTCGACATGGACAGCATCGAGGACATGTTTGCCGATAAAGGAAAAGACAAGGAATGGATGCAGTGGATCGACGACCTACGCAACGGCCGCTTCGGAGAACTCCCCGAAGACTTCGACGGCCTCGCCGAAGAATAGTCAGCGCTCTTCCTAAACGCACAGATATATGACATCAACCCCTACGGCACCTCAATGCCATAGGGGTTGATTTTTACCGCCCTCTCAAGCAGCCTTCTCTTTTATTTCACCATTCTCTACAACACTCTTCAATATCCCCGCATGATCAATCCATTTCCTATCATCACCTTCCTCATAATCCAGCAACACTACAATCCTCTTCATACTCTCCTTCCTTATTATCTCCACATCTCTTCCAAACCTTTCCCTCAACATCCTCTCATACATCACTTCAAAGAACTCTTTTCCCCTTTCTAAATCCATCACCGTATCTCCTATCCTTACTCCAATCAACTTTCCATAACACTTAAACCATCTTTCTTTACCTAACAACCTCTCATTCCTCCACCACTTACTATCCCTCACATCCCTATTCTCATACACCTTCAATCCTTCCCATATCCCCTTCAGACTCAATCCATACTCACCTTCCATCCCCGGAACTCCTATCCAACCTACCGGATATCCCGGATCCAACTTCCCCATCAATCCATCCTCCGTCACATCCAACACCACCGCACCCGGAAAAATCTTCCGGATCATCTCAGCATTCTTCACATATCCCCCACTCACTTTCTTCACTACCTTAATCATATTCTCCATACTTTTCATTGTTCTCATTACATATTGTAATACCAGTCTCCCCGAAAAAGTAAACAATATTTTTGTAAATTCGACACAATTTATTAAATTTGCACTCTACTTAAAAATTCTCAGCGGGAAAAGTTTACTTTTCGACCTGCTTCGGTATTAAAACCCCGAATTAAATACTTAATAGAAATCATGGGAATAATTATCAAAAACAAACGAAGCAAGAAGGAAAATATCCTCAAGGAATATCCTGACGCGGTGATTGTAGACGTGACAAGTAAAGCCATCGGCGAATTCAAACGCCTTTCTCCGTTCTATCCTCATCCCGGAATCCCCATTCCCTTCACTACGGGGATGACCGCCATGAGCGTGGAAGGCATATGGCAGGGGCTCAAGGTGTTCCGCTCTGGAGAAGGCATTGACCGCGAATGCTTCCGAAACGACACCATGAAAGGTCTCAAACGTACGGTACTCACACATGGCCCCATGGCCGGCCACCGAAAAGGTGTCTTCGGAACTGAACTCCTCGACTATCTGACAGCCCGACATGAGATATATGTGCCATCCTACTTTTGGGTACTCGAACACCGCTGCAAACCACAGATAGAAAAACTACGCGAGATAGCGAACTCACGCACGTTGGTCCTGCTCGACTACAACACCAACCCCGATATCAACGACCCTTCGACTCCACTGTCTCACGCCTCACTGATAAAGAAATACATAGAAGAAGGTGCTTAGTCTCCTTCCTCTTTTAATTTTTCCATGCTTATACATGTAAAAGATGCTGAAAAACATAACTGTAAAGTTGCAGATATGACATAAAAACTGTAACTTTGCATCGCAATCGGAATCAAGTAGACTGTATGACCTAAAAGCACATGGCTCTACAGATTCCGAAGGGAGATTACATCACCTTGGCAATTCGGTCATCGGTTCGAGTCTGGTATGCTCCACAGATTGACTGAAAGTGATGGGACGGCTCTTCTCCCTTAACATCAGACATATCTGCGTCCCGTCTTGCAGAATCCCCTTGAAGTTGCGGCCTCGGTCGTAACCTTGCCGCTTGGCACACGTGGATTCCGACGCGAGACGCAAAAACGGTTTATTTGACCGGTGTAGCCGAGGATTCCTCCGCCACACCGGTCTTTTTATCGAGCCTGTTGGCTCCCCGACAATAGACATCAGACATAACTATCAACCCAACAGCTTACAAATCCGCCGGGGTGAGCATCCTCCCACTCACCCCGGGCTATCTCTCCCCCTTGAATTTTACCATCCATTCCCTTTGGATTCTCCTTTATTTTTTATACCTTTGTTTCTCGTAATAAATAATCAAAAAAATATGAATACAGG
>JAIDTS010000534.1 GCA_029060585.1 Muribaculaceae bacterium | reverse complement strand
AGGCTAAAGACCGCACTAAGAAGGCCGAGATTAAGAAGGGGAAAGCGGAGAGCGGAGAGCGGAGAGAAAAGAAGGGTCGTGCATCCAAGACGGCACGTACCGACTATGAGATGTCGCTTGGAGGAAAGTCCTCGGTAACGAAGAAGGAAAAGAAGGAGAAGAAAGCCAAGAAAGCCGATGCTCCGAAATCGAAATACAACGGAAATTACGACATATTCAAGAAGAAATGATATTATCCGCAATATGGCGACAGCTCAGGCCGCTGTCTCGTAGATGGCTGCCGGCGCTTTTTTTCCTCGCGACTTACATCGCGGGGAATGCCGGTGTAAACGGAGTGACTGTTTCCGGAGATACACTGACCCCTCTGAAGGTATTCGCCGATCTTCCGCTTGAGGTCACGGAGGTGCTCCGGCCATCAACGCGCCTCGATATGATCGACTACTACACGCAGGCCGACAGCCTGCTGACCGCAGTCAACGCCCTGGGCGGCGAGAGCCGCTTCGAGGAAGTGGCCTCCGACTATCTGCGAGTATCGCTCACTCCGGTAAGCACTCTTGAGATCAAGCTGCTCCCCGCAGGAAAGAAACAGATCGTCATGACACTCTACACCACCGGTGGAGAAGGTATGGCGCGCGACACAGAGGTGCGTTTCTTCGACTCCGGGCTGCAGCCGATAGAGGCCGCAAAGCTGATGAAGGCTCCCGAGGCAGCCGATTTCTTTTCCATCAAGGGAAGCGGAATCAGCAAGGCCGAGCTTCTTGAAAAGCTCCCCTTCACAGCCGTAGTCTACGCCACGGGACCCGGAGACGCTCCGCTGACAGCGACATTATCCTCTCTGGATGTCATAGCGCAGGAAGACCGCGACCGTCTGGCCCCCCTCCTGCTTCCATCCCTTTCCACTCCCTGGAAAGGGCAATACCGGTTTAAGTAACTTCAACCCAACAATCCAACAACCCCACAACCAATGAAAACCCGAGTAAGATTCGCGCCGTCGCCTACAGGCCCGCTGCATATCGGCGGCGTACGCACAGCACTTTTCAACTATCTTTTCACTCGCCAGCACGGAGGCGACATGATCCTCCGCATCGAGGACACCGATAGCCGTCGCTTCGTGCCCGGAGCGGAGGAATACATTTGCGAGAGCCTTGACTGGCTCGGCATAAAATTTGACGAAGGCGTACGCGAGGGTGGCCCTCACGGCCCTTACAAGCAGAGCCAGCGCCGCGACATCTACCGCAAGTATGCCGATCAGCTTCTTGAGGCCGGAAAGGCATATATCGCTTTCGACACTCCCGAGGAGCTTGAGGCCGCGCGTGCCGAGAAACCCAACTTCCAGTATGACGCCCATACGCGTGGCGAAATGCGCAACTCCCTGACCATGCCCGCCGAGGAAGTGAAACGTCTCATCGACGAAGGACATCAGTACGTGATCAGATTTAAGACGGAGCCAAACGTAGACGTGACCGTCAACGACCTGATCCGCGGTGAGGTAGTGATCAATTCAAACATTATCGACGACAAGGTGCTCTATAAGAGCGCCGATGACCTTCCTACATATCATCTCGCCAATATAGTGGACGACCATCTGATGGAAGTGACCCACGTGATCCGTGGAGAGGAATGGCTTCCGTCGGCTCCGCTCCATGTGCTTCTCTACCAGGCTTTCGGGTGGGAAGAGACTATGCCGCAGTTCGTGCATCTTCCCCTTCTCCTGAAGCCCGTAGGCAACGGAAAGCTGTCCAAGCGCGACGGCGATAAGCTCGGTTTTCCTGTGTTCCCCCTCGAATGGCATGATCCTAAGAGCGGAGAGGTGTCTTCAGGCTACCGCGAGAAGGGCTATCTTCCCGAGGCCGTAGTCAACTTCCTTGCCCTTCTCGGCTGGAATCCCGGCGACGACTCCGAGATCATGAGCATGGATGAACTTATCGAGAAGTTCTCTTTCGACCACTGCTCGAAGTCGGGCGCAAAGTTCGACTATAAGAAGGGTATTTGGTTCAACCACGAATACCTTATGCGCATGGACGACATGGCCCTCGCGGAGCTCTTCATGCCCGTGCTCCGGGAGCGTCTTGCAGAGCGCGGAAAGAGTGTCGATGACTTCGGCATGGATTATGTGGCCAAGGCTGTGGGAATGGTGAAGGGTCGTATTGAATTCGTCCAGGATCTCTGGGATCAGGGTGACTTCTTCTTTGTGGCTCCTGAAGTGTATGCCGAGAAAGATGTCAAGAAACGCTGGCAGGAAGAGACTCCGCGCATCATGGAGGAGCTGATCGGAGTTCTCGAGGGTATCGACGACATGTCGTCGGCCAACGCCGAGAAGATTGTGCTCGACTGGATTGCGGCGAAGGGATACCACCTGGGCAACGTCATGAACGCGTTCCGTCTCGCCGTAGTAGGCGCATGCCGCGGCCCGCATATGTTCGACATCACCGAACTTATGCCTAAGGGCGAGGTGATCGCCCGTATCCGCCGTGCGATAGAGAAAATCTGAAAGTGTTAAATAGAATACTCTGCAAAACAAACAGCCTGCGGTGTGCGTTAATTCCCTATGGGGATTTGCGCACATCGCGCGTTTTTTATGCATAACAACATTAACAACAATAAAAGTATGAAAAAAACTCTACTTCTATCTGCAACCCTCGCCGCTACATGCTCCGCGTTTGCCGGAGTGCATAGCGTGACAAAGGCTGATGCATCTTCTTTCATTGCAGGACCGAAGGCTCCCGCCATCTCCAAGACGCAGACCCTCACTCGCGCCGACGGCGACATGGAGACATTGGACTTCACCTATGCCGACGAGCCCTTCAGCTCGTATGGCCTTAACGGTACTACCGGTGGCAAGACGCGGGTCTACACCGGATTTATCATGACTGCCGATGATGTCAAGGCATTCGCCGGCAGGAAAGCAATCGGATTTTCTGTGTATAGCCCTACCAGTACAGCCGGAATAAGAAACAGTATATCTGATGCTCGGTTCTTCTACTCTACAGATCCGGAGGTGGCTAAACTGGATTATGAGCAGGACTTTACAATGTCTAAGTCTCCGTTTTCGCTTACTTCAGTGAGTATGGATGAGCCTTACACTATCTCAGGAGACGAAGAGGGTATTTTCTTTGGTTATAGCCTCGTTGTTCCAAAGAAAAACGATATGTGTTATATTCCCGCCGATGATAATACTTCCGGACCATACAATACCTGTATATTTGGCGCGTCTGATACAGAGAATCTTCCCGATGAATTCTATTCAATAACTGCGGAGATTGGTGCTCTTTGTATGTCAGTGAAGTTGGAGCGAGAGACGTTGCCAAAATACGTAGACTTCACTTATTTCCCCTCTACCATGGCTATTCCGATGGGCGAGGCATCCGCATATCCTCTCACTCTTAAGGCTACGTGCGGCGCTCCGATAGAGTCCGTCAATCTGGAATATACCTACGGCGGTAAAACATATGATAATGCCATCGCTTTTGATACCCCGATTCCTGCGGGCGTATCTCGCTACATCAGCACTGCTGTTGAATTCCCGGCGCTCAGCGAGCTGATCAATGAAGATGTCGAGTTCAAGCTCACCAAGATCAACGGCACTGAGAATACCGGCAATAATATGAGCGCTTGGGCGAGGGTGGCAGTTGTAGAGCAGCTTCCAGCCCGTCAGACTCTTATCGAAGAGTTCACCGGAACGTGGTGTCCCAACTGTCCGCGTGGTTTTGCAGCCCTTGAGTATATGAAGAAGAACTATCCGGATTTTGTGCTTGCCTCCTACCACAACGGGGATCCTATGCAGATCACTGATGAGTATCCTGCAGCAATCAGCGGATTCCCGCAGGCTTCCCTCAACCGTGACCTTATAGTTGATCCTTATTACGGCACCCAGGCATTCAATATGGAACTTCCGATTGTCGGTGACATTCTTGCCGAAAACGCTGTCCCTACACCATGGCAGGTAAGCGTATCCCATGAATGGGAATCGGATGATGTTCTTGTAGCAAAGGCTGAAGCTGCTAATGTGGCCGGATTCAAGGACTGTGAATACAGTATAGCCTACCTGCTTATTGCCGACGGTATTAGCGGAAAGGGCCGCGACTGGTTCCAGTCTAACAACTATAATACTCAGAATCCTGTGTATATTGAGGAGCTCAACGCTTTCTGTCGCGGAGGTGAATATGGAAAGGCGTCGGTAGCCGGTCTCGTATACGACGACGTTGTGATATCCACCAATGGTATATATGGCTTAAAGGGAAGCATTCCGTCTGAGGTAGAGCCCTATCAGGCCATAGATCATTCCGTGAAGTATGATCTCTCTAAGATACCCTCAGACCTTCTTCCCGACAAGAATAAGCTCCGCGTCGTAGCTGCTGTGGTGGATTCATTCGGATATGTGCTCAACTGCGCGAAGGACGAGGTGAATGATTTTGCTACGGACGCTGTCAACGGCATCCTCGACGAAACAGCTCCGGTAGAGTATTTCAACCTCAACGGCATGAAGGTGGCCAATCCGACAGAAGGCGTCTTCATCCGCCGCCAGGGCACCCGCACCGAAAAAGTCATCGTCAAGTAAACCACATAATAACATACCCGCATAACCTGACCCCGAGCCATAGGCCCGGGGTCACTCATATCT
>JAIDTS010000533.1 GCA_029060585.1 Muribaculaceae bacterium | reverse complement strand
ACCTTATACATGTCGAAACCTTTTCCGAAGACTCCGTTGACGGCACCTTGGGTGATGAAGGCGTCATCATCGATACTCTTCACAAGACGCATGATTCCGGGAGCCTCGATCTTACGGCACCAAACCATCAGGATCTTAACAGGTTGCTTGCTATACCATCCCTCGCCGTCGAGGACCGTGACTCCTCGTTTGGCTTCGTTGTTGACGGCATCGGCTATCACGCTCCATTGCCGGCTGAAGATGATGAACTGCACTGCCTGGCGGTTGCCGGTCACGATCATATCCGCGCAGTACGAGGCCACGAAAGTCACGACGTAGCCGTAGACTATCAGTGGGATACGGGCTTCGAGCCGCTCGCCAAACGTTCCGTCGAACGGGAGTAAGATACTGCTCGATACGATTATGAAATCGCACACCACCATGGAGCGTCCGATACTTACGTTGCTCACCTTGCTTACCATTGCGGCCACGATGTCGGTGCCTCCTGTCGATCCATTGTGTATGAGCACTGTGCCTACTCCGAGGCCGCAGATGATGGCTCCGAGTATCGCGCTCAGCGATACGTCCTCAAGGATGGGGTGTCCGAGGCTCATGAAGAATGCCTCGCCTACGCCGATTGCCAGCGAGATGACAGTTGCTCCAAAAATCGTGCGGATCACGAAGGTCTTGCCCACAATGCGGAAGGCGAACGCCAGAAGCACAAGGTTGAGGACGTATTGTGTGACGGCTACCGGAATGGTCTCGTTTGTGGCGAAGTAGACGAGCGTGCCTACACCGGCGAGGCCGCCCATCACTATCTTGTGGGGAAGAATAAACGCGCAGAAACCGAAGGCATACATAAATATGCCCACAATAATCATTATATAGTCGAATATCAGACTTTTACGCGAGATGCTGAATCCAAACATTGTTTTCATGGTGCAAATTTACAAAAAAAATATTTAAAAATCATTAAATCGTGTATGAAATTGTTGATTGTTTTGTCTCTGGGCAATGAAGTTGTTCCGACTTATTTACGAATATAAAAAATATCAAAATAATATTAGGGATTAATTCTTTTTATCAAGCTTCCGCCATCTTTGCGGCATCTTCCGCTTCATTCATCAGTCACGATGCCCGCATCGCTCCTTCTTCATGAAGCGAAATCTGCTCGCAAAGCTGACGAAATCTTAATAAAAAATAAGTCGAATCAACTTCGATAAGTGCGTATTTCGACTGTCGGTAGGCTTTAAAAAGAGAGGTCTCCGACTTCGGAGACCTCTTTGTGGCAGTATGATAGTAGATTTATTTGTCAGTGGCTTCAGGACGGGGAATTCCGTCTTTCTCACAGCGTTTTGTCATTCTCTCGATGCGTTCTTTTGTCTCGGGATGCGAGGAGAACATTTTGTCGACTGTGGATGACTTGATGCCTCCTTCAAGATTCTGGAGTTTCTCGAAAGATTTCACCATTCCCCAGGGATTGCGGCCGTTGGCCACGAGGAAATCGTAGCCGCAGTCGTCGGCTTCCTTCTCCTGCTTCTGTGAATACTTGGCGTTGATGAGAGACTCTCCGAGAGTTCCCAGCTGCGACTCCGTAAGAGCGGCAGCTTTACCGCCGGTGGAGGCAACGGCATCCTTAAGGGCACCTGTCAGGAGTTCTGTCTTGAAAGCGTTCTTTGAGTGGCGTTTCACTACGTGGCCGATCTCATGGCCGATGATTCCTACAAGTTCGTCGTCGTCCATGATGTCCATAAGAGCTGCGAATACGCGTACGCTTCCGTCAGGACATGCGAAGGCATTGACGTCGATTACGTTGTAGACCTTGAAGTTCAAGGGAATGCCGTCTGCATCCGTGATTCCTTCCACGAGTTTGTTGAGGCGCTGGGTATAGGGGTCGTCGTCTGGAAGCACGGGATTGTGCTTATCCATCCAGTCTACCGATTCCTTAACGTAGGCTGCCATCTGCTGGTCGGTCAGCGTGAAGGCCTGAACTGCCTTGGTAGCGCTGCCGACAGCTTTCTTAAGGTTGAACTGAGCGTTTACAGGATTTGCGCAGGCCAGTAATGCCACGGCCATGAGCGCTTTGAGCAAATTTTTTCTCATTATCTTTCTACTGTTATTTAGGTGTGTCACTAATTGTTTTTTATTACGCGTATTCCGAATAATCCGTCTTCTAAGAGGAGTCTCAGAGTCCCTCCTTCCTTTATTCGATTGTATGCCCTTAGAGGTTTTTCAAGTTTCTTTATCTTGCCGTCCTCCATCTGGATCTCGACTATGTAGACCCTGTAGTGTTCCTCCCTATAGCTCCGTTTTCCGGTCTTATGCGAGCGGGTGCGCACCTCGCTGTATTTCCTCACTACCGGGGCTTCGTATTCATATCTGGTTGAAGGGTCGGAAAGAAAATAATTGATGCAATAGAAGGTTCCGATCAATATGGAAAAGGAAAGCAGAAATGCAGCGGGATACTCCAGATATCTGAACATAGGTCTTGTCAGACACGCCATATATCTTGCCAGAAAGGCAGTTGCGGGGATTGCGAGAAGCATACACAATGCTGTTGGCTTCCACCAATCTATTATCGTGAGGGATTGGAGCCCTATGGAAAACCCCAACGCGACAATTATCAGCAGAATCAATACTATTCCAAGGATTATTTCCGCAGTTCTGTTTTTCAAATTCCGATAAATCTTTAAGTAGCTGGTCAAATTAAAACGATAGAATAATTAATCCTAAAAGTAGATGATCTCGTATATTCTCCACTTGCCGATTCCGGCCGCTTCGGCATTGTCGCTCGGTCACGATGCCCGCA
>JAIDTS010000532.1 GCA_029060585.1 Muribaculaceae bacterium | reverse complement strand
GCTCTCCAGTGACATCATCAGACTTAACGGAGTTGCCGTTTTCGTCTACAAGACCCATATCGAGCTCGGTGATTCGGCAAAGCTTGCCGGAAGCCGCCATTAGCTGAAGCATCTTGACGATATGGTCTTCCTTGCTCTTCTGAGTCTGAGGATTCATGTAGTAGCTGATGTGCATCTGTGAGCCTATACCGTCGATAACGGTCTCGCCGTCGCTTTCCCACTGCTTGATCCATTCGATGAGGCTCTTCAACTTCTGGTTGTCGTCCCAATCGCTTTCAAGGTTATAGTCGTTGACGAAAAGCTTGAGTTCATCGGGATTGCCACCGTTCTCAGCGAAATACTGACGAGCAAATTTCACGGGAACGCGAACGAAGTCATCGCCGAGATAATCCTGCCAGAAGAAATCGTTGGGGTTATCACCTGCGTGCTGCAGATCGTAACGCTGACCCCACGGACCTCCTGAGATAGCTTCATTGACAACATCCCATGCCTTGACATAGCCACCGGTAGCATCCATCATACCCTTCACCCAGCGTTCCATCTCAGCTGTGAGCACGTCTTTCTTCTCTTCAGGAGTAAGAGGTATGGTATTTGCGGATATTATCTTTTCAAACACAACGTCATCGATATAGAACGTTCCTGCCGATGTCCCGGAGCAAAGGTTGAATGCGATTGAAGAGCAACCGTTTGAACCTGCCTGGTCGCCTGAAATGACACCGGTGTATTCATGCTCCTTCCAGTCGGTTGTTGCGTTAAGCGTACCGATGAACTGATAGTGATGGTAGTCGCCGGGAGCAGCATGAGCCTGGGTTTCTATGCTACGCTCGTCCGTAGCGCGATAACGGAACTTCACATGGATCTTAGTGCCGGCCTCAAGAGGCTCGTTGGATGTGATGAAGAACTGTGAATCCCAAGGATTTGTAGGATTGTCATTGTAAGTACACTCGAATACCTTGCCTGTGCCGGCGGGATCGTCCACGATGCGGGCCGGGATGTCATCGTTGCCCTTCTCGCGTGCGATAAGGTTGGCAGACTGACCATTGTCGGCATCACCGCCATTCATTAGCGATATACCAATTTCCATAGCAGGAGCCTCTGCATGGGAGATCTTGATAGACTTATACCAGATTGTACCTACGAGATCACCCGTCTGGAAGAGACCATGTGTAATTTCGTCGGTAGCGGAAGTGAAGGTGATAGTCTTTGTCTCCCAATCAGTGGTATAAGGAATGCGGATACCAGCGTTATCGCCCCAACCACCGACATTACCCTGCACCGCACCTTCGGCAGTAGCCTTCAGCTCGACTGTAAGCTGATATTCCACGCCTTTCTGAAGGATGACGTTGTCGAAAGTGAAGTACTGGACTTCCCAGAAACCAACGGCTTCCGGATTTTCAATCTTGAGGCAACCGTCTTCAATAGAGAAGACAGTAGCGTCAGGAGACTGATGCCAGTAATTATATTCCGAAAGAGAAGAGAAATCAAGCTCGAAGTCAACAACTTCGTTCTTGGCATCCGGATCTATTTCAAGCTCCTTGTCAGCGAGAAGACTGTTGAGATATTTAGCGTTCTGCTGGGAATGCCAGCAAAGAGTATGGCCATAGATCTGCATGTTGACAGCCTTGGCGGCATCGACGAAGCTGCGCACCTTGTCGAAATTCATGGTGCCGTCGTCGGCGACGCATGAAGCGTACTTCATGGCGTTGCCTGCAGTCATCATGTCGAAGTTGGAGTTGGTCAATAGATATACACTTCCCTGCTTGAGGTAGTCGTCCACTCCCACACCGGTCCCGAGAGTAAAACCGGGATGAGCGCTACGGTCGATGTATTCCTTGAGTGGCTTATAGTCGTTGAGGTATTCCCATTCAGCGATGGAAGCGGGCTTCTCCACGATGTAGTTGTCCGTGTCGAGGTAGTCGGCACAGCTCGCAAGCATCGGAAGTAGGGCGAGCCCCATGTAATATTTATTAAATTTCATGGTGATGATCAGTTTTTATATACGGGTTTGAAATCGAACACAGGTGCGATCTCGCGAGAACGTACCACTAAGGTGTCCTTTGTATTGAACTGACGGGGACCGAAGTTCACCTGATAGTCAAGATAGAGCACATCGTGAGCGTCAGAGTCTCCCCAGAAGTTCTTATCGCCGCGTTTTACGAACTTACCGCTACCGGAAGCTGTCATACCTTCTGTATTGGTTGAGATCGTGCAGTCGTCTCCATTAAACTTGAGAATCATGTCGCAGGTAAGAGTCTTCACTGACTCGCCGTCGGGCACGACGGTAGAAAGCGGGAACAACACCTCGTTCATGGATTCTGTGGTGAGGTATACGACCTCGTTTTTCTCCACATGCTGCTCATGACGAACATTCGTGCTGCTGCCGGCAACAGCGTCTGTCACCTGGTCAACACCACGGCGGAGATAGCTGGCTGCCCAAGGATTGACATACTTCACGCAGTAGAGAGTGAAGTCCTGCGGCTGCACGTCCCAAGCTGAAGCGTCGGTAAGAGCGGGATTGGAATCAGGAATAACAGGGGTACCTGAAAGAATCCTGTCTGCACCGATGGCCTTCACCATCTTAACCGGGATAACATAGGTATCCTTTACGGA
>JAIDTS010000531.1 GCA_029060585.1 Muribaculaceae bacterium | reverse complement strand
GCGAATACCATGATGGCGTTGCGCACGTCGTTCTCGCCCAGGATAGAGAGCAGCCAGGGGCTCGGGCTGTAGTCGTAGGTGGAGAAGAGTGTTCCGCATGAATTCGCGCTCCAGTTGTCAGTAGTGGTGATGGCGAGGGCGAACATAGACTCGGAGTTGCTTGATCCGTAATTGTAGAGGGCCCTGTAGCCTTCCGGTGTATAGGTGAGGGTGTCTATGCCTGACTCGTCGATGGCCTTCTGTGCGTAGGAGATAGCGTCATCGTAGTTCTCGAGATAGAGGTTGATGCGGGCGGCAAGGCCGTAGGCTGCTGCGAGGTTGAAGTAGAAGAGGCTTCCGCGGTCGCCGTTGGCCTCGAAGAGGCTGATAGCGTTCTTGATGTCGCTGAGGATGGCGGAATATGTCTCCCCGACAGTGCTTCTCTTGACTTCTGCGAACGCCTCGATAGGTTCGTCTACGACCACAAGTCCGAGGTCGTTGCTGAAGTCTTTACCGTCGACTTTCACCTGATGGCAGAATACGTTGGCCATCACAAAATTCGCATATGCACGGAGGGCATATGCCTCGGCTGTATAGATGTTGAGTTCCTGAAGATCGTCAGCGTCGATTGATTCCTGAAGAGTCTTGGAAGCTTTGATGACACGTGCGGAGTTGTCTACTACCTTGTAGCCATAGGTCCATATATATGAGGAACTCAATCCTGTGCTCTGGTAAGTGAACTGATAGATATCGTTCTGATGGCTTGTCTGGCCGTTCCAGTATACGACGTCGGAAGCGAGGTCGCCGATTACGGTACCGTAATTTCCTGCGAAATAGTACCGGAAGAATTGGTAGTACGTACCGTTGAGGGCGTTGCCCACGTTAGCCACGCTGTTGAGGGCCGTATTCACATCGACGCCGTTAGACATCTCTGTCTTCAGGAACTCTGTGCCGCAGCTTGTAAGGGAGCCGGCGATCAGGAGCGCGCCCAATGATTTCAATATTATATTTTTCATTTCCTTATAGTCTATAAAAAGTTATGATGTCTTATCAGAATACGATCTGTACACCGCCGGAGAACGAGAAGACAGCAGGATACTGCCATGCGATGATACCGGATGAATAGGTCTCGGGATTGTATCCTACGAAGTCGCTTGCAGTCCAGGTGTGTACGTTGTCCATGTTGATATAGAAGCGTACCTTATCCATGAATGCCTTTCTTGTCACCTTCTGGGGCAGCGTGTAGCCCACAGTGATGTTGCTCAGTCGGAGGAAGTTGCCGCTCATGAGGAAGCGGGAAGACTGCTGCGATGAGCTGTAGTTCGGGTCGCCGTAGATATACTGCGGATACTTGGCATTCTTGTTTTCGGGAGTCCAGGAGTCAAGAGCCACGCATTCGAGGGGTGTACGCATTGCCATGCCCCAGCCGGTGAAGTTGTGGCCTGAGTCGTAGACCTTGCCACCCGTGCGGTAGTTGAATGTCAGGGAGACGTCGAAACCGTAGCCGTCAGCGTTCAGTCCGAACGCGCCTACGAACTTAGGCTCTGCGCTGCCTACATATCTCTTGGCTGCTGCCTGCCAGCTGTCTGTAGTCTCGTCGCCTTCCTCGTTCAGATAGTAGAGGGCCTTTCCGGTCTCTGCATCGACACCTGCATATTCCTTCATCTTGAACTGGCGGTAGGGGCGTCCTTCCTCTATGATCTGGTAGGTTCCCTCGATTGCGCCGTTGGCAAGTTTGATGACCTTGTTCTTATTGAATGTAAGGTTGCCGAAGAGGCTTACGCTCATATCCTTGTTTGCGAATACCACACCACGAAGACCGAGCTCGACGCCGCGGTTGCGGATCTTACCGATGTTCTGCCATGTCGATGACATACCGGTGGTAAGTGAAAGGGGCACCTGATAGAGGGCGTCGGAAGTATCCTCGTTGTAGTAGTCGAAGGTCACATTGAGGCGGTTCCAGAGGTTGAGGTCAAAACCTACGTCAAACTTATTGGAGGTCTCCCATGTCAGGTCGGGGTTTTCGATACCTGCGGGAACCATACCGGGAGTCTGGTTGTAGTTGTAGCCTGCTGCGTAGTAACCGCGAGCCGCATAGAGCGACGGAAGCGACTGGTTGCCGACCGTACCGTAGGTGATGCGGATATCGGCGTTCTTCACTACGTTCTGTCCTTTCATGAACGCTTCCTGACCAAGACGCCACTTTGCACCTACCGACCAGAAGTTACCCCAGCGTTTGTTGCGTCCGAACACCGAGCTGCCGTCGCGGCGGAAGGATGCCGAGAGGTAGTAGCGGCTGTCATAGGAGTAGTTGGCGCTTCCGAAGTAGGATGCCAGACGTGATGATGACTCATAGTACTCAGCTCCGTTGTCTGCGCCGGCGGTAGCCATGTTGCGCATGCCGTCAGCTGCGAACGGGAAGTCATATTTGGAGTAGTAGTCATAATGGTATTCGTAGCGCTGCATCTCCTGAGCGAGCATGATGTCGAATACGTTCTTATCGTTGAATGTATAGTTCCAGCCTACGAGGTTGGTCCAGGTCAGTGTGCTTGTGTTGGAGTTGTACTGCTGGCCGAGACCGTTGTAGTCGATACCCTGCGGATTGTAGACGGCACTCCAGTAGTCATACTGGCGCTGGCTCATCACGTTCACGCCGAAGTTGGTCTTGATGTAGATTCCGTAGGGAAGGTTGAGCTGAAGCCATGGATTGGCGTTGACAGTCTGGTTGGTCACCTGGCTCAGGTCGCCGAGCTTCGGGTCCTGAAGCGCGAGCGGGTTGTAGTAGTCGGCGTTCTCATACTCTGTTCCGTCTGCGGTATATACGGGATAGAACGGAGTCATGGTAGACATAGCCGCGGTCACAGGAGCCGACATGGCGCCGCCTGTTGACTGGGAGAACGAGTTGTTCTTGCTGTATGAATACTGGGCGTTGATACCGCCGGAGAGCCACTGATACTTGGTGTCGAGGTTCACGCGGCCTGAATAACGCTGGTTGCCTGAGCCGATGATGATACCCTCGGTGTCAAGATAGCCGAGAGAGAAATAGTAGTGCGTGTCGCCAGTGGCTCCTGCCACTGAAGCGTTGTATTCCTGATAGTATGCGTTGCGGGAGATGACATCCATCCAGTCGGTGTCTGTCACGCCGTCCCACTCGAAATATACATCCTTAAGATACTCATAGGCGCTGTCGTAGGTATAGTTGGACGGATAGCGTGCTACGATACCCTTTGCGAAGAGGTCCATCGACTGCTTGGCGTTGGCGAACTTCATTGTGTTGTTGGCCATTTTCGAGAAACCCTGCTTCACGTCGAGAGTGACGTTGAGCTTGCCTGCCTTACCCTTCTTGGTGTTGACGATGATCACACCGTTAGCCGCGCGGGAGCCGTAGATGGCGGTAGCGGATGCATCCTTGAGGACGGTGATCGATTCGATGTCGTTAGGATTGTAGGCTGCCATCGGGTCGAAATAGTTGTTAGTGTCAGACGACATGCCGTCATAGTCTGAATTGACAGGCATTCCGTCAATCACATACAGAGGCTGGCTGCTGCTTGAGAGAGAGCCCATACCGCGGATATAGATCGAGCCGTACTGGCCGGGCATTGATGTGGAGTTGTTATACTGGATACCTGTCACGTTGCCTTCGAGAGACTTTACGAAGTTGGCATCGTTCTTACGTTCAACAACGTCTCCGTCCATTATGGAAGCGGCTCCGGTGAACGCAGCCCTGGTGGTTGTGCCGTAACCTACTACCACTACCTCGTCGAGGTTGCTGGTGGAGGTCCAGAGTTTAATCACGAGATTGTTGGAGATGGCGACTTCCTCAGTCACCATACCGATGTAGGAGACTACGAGCGTCTTGGCTGTCGC
>JAIDTS010000530.1 GCA_029060585.1 Muribaculaceae bacterium | reverse complement strand
AGGCCGTCAGCCATGAAGTGAACGTCGTGTGTGACTCCGCTCGTAATGTAGAGAGGGTGCTCGTCGATCTTAAGGAAGTTGATCCCGAAAAGACCTACACTGTAGCCACTATCGACTATGTGGCATGGGGCAACGACGATATGCGCTCTATGGCCAATGGCGAGTGGATCTTTACCGATACGACGGAAGTGTGTGTCCCGTATATAAGATATGTCAAGGAACTCGCACGGCTTGGCGTTCCATTGTCGGCTGATCCGCGTCCGCGATTTCTATATCCCTGAATCGCCATACAGTTAATGGGTAGGTTAGAGTGAAAATATACATGGGAAAGGAGAAAAACGTTCTGATGCATAGGATGCTGCCGTGTATTGCCTGTCTGGCGGTGCTTTGTTACGGTTGCGCGCAGCGAGTGTCGTCGGAATCCGAGACTGATTCCTTATCGGCCGTAGAGCTTGACTCCATACAGGCAGAGCACGATATTTCCGTCGATGCAGGGGAGTGGGCCGATTCCATCATGGCAAGCATGACCCTTGAGGAGATGGCCGGACAGCTTGTGATGCCGGCTGTCTATTCAGATGAGGCACCCTCTGCGATGCGTCTGGTGCGCCAGTATGCCGTCGACGCCCATGTCGGGGGAGTGGTGCTCCTTAAAGGATCGGTGCCTGCGGCAAGGGCTATAGCCGACACGTTGAGGAGTATGCTTCGGGTCCCTCCATTCATAGCAATCGATGCTGAATGGGGGTTGGCGATGCGCCTTGAAGGGACTCCTGAATTTCCACGAAACGGAAGGATCTCTCCACTTGCAGACGAGACTGTGATGTTTGATTATGGATTCGAACTGGCACGTGAATGTCGGGAGGTGGGGGTTAATATGGTGCTCGGTCCGGTGCTGGATGTGTTGCCCCCGGGCAAGAGAAGGTCAGGTATTGGTTCCCGAAGTTTTGGGAGCGATGCAGAACGTGTGGCATCACTTGGAGTAGCTTACGCCAAAGGTGTGGAGGCCGGAGGCGTCATGAGCGTGGCTAAGCATTTTCCGGGTCATGGTTCGGCTGACGCAGATTCCCACAAGCGCCTCCCTGTGGTAGATAAGACGCGTGAGGAGCTCGAGTCTTCAGATCTTCATCCTTTCCGAGAATATATAAGCAACGGTATGGGCGCTCTTATGACGGGGCATCTTTTTGTTCCCGCTCTTGATGCTGAGGAGGAGCCTGTGACTGTATCGAGGACGATTCTCGTGGATTTCATAAGGGAGGAGCTTGGTTTCGAGGGGCTGATAGTGACGGATGCCATAAATATGGCGGGGGCCGGTGGTTGCTCGGCGGCGGATGCCCTTACGGCCGGCGCTGACATAGTGCTTGCCCCGTCTAACACGGAAGATGAGCTCCTTAATATCGTGAAGGCTGTGGAATCGGGACATATGCCTGTTGCCGTGCTTCGCGACCGAGTGCGCCGAGTGCTATTCTTTAAATACTTCATGGCGAGGGATGACAATGGCACCGGAAACATAGGAGAAGTCGATGAGGCTGAACGAATAATTAAACTTTTACGCTGACCGATTGTTGAAATAGTGTAACGTGAATAGAAATAACAAATAGAAACCTATTTTAATAAATTTAGAAACTATGACTATTGAATCAATCGGAACTTGGGCCGGCGAAGTCTACAAGGCCCTTGCTTCAAATCCTACCGACGGACTTGGCATGAAGAGCCTTAAGAAGGCTACCAAACTCAAGAAAGACGAACTCATGGCGGCTCTTGGCTGGCTTGGCCGTGAAGGAAAGATCACTCTCCACGAAAATGACGAGGAGATTGTAGTGACACTTGTATGATGCGTAGTGCGTATAGCGTAATGCGTATTTTTGAGATAAAAAATCCCGGAAGACATCGGTCTTCCGGGATTTTAAGTTATAGGTTTTAAGGGATTATTTAAGATCGGCTTCACTATGCAAAATTACTGATAAATTGAATTGGGGGCAAATAAACTGTTTATAATTTTAGATAATTTTTATTATCTATAGGATGAATTTTTAAAAAAATTGCATTAACTTTGCAGAAAAGACCAATAAAGGCGTTTTGAATAATTCAAACTAATTAATCGATACAGCATATGTTTTCACCAGACACCTACATCAGCCGCCGCGCTGAACTGAAGCGCCGTCTCGGCCGCGGAGTGGTGCTCCTGCTCGGCAACGATCTCGTCGGCATGAACTATCGAGACAACGAATATGAATTCCGTCAGGATTCCACATTCCTATACTATTTCGGCCTCAATCACGACGGCCTTAACGCAGTGATCGACATCGACAATGACCGTGACATCATTTTCGGCGATGAACTGACCATCGATGCCATCGTATGGACCGGCAACCAGCCTACGCTACATGAACTCGCCGCCAAAGCGGGAGTCTCCGACGTCCGTCCTTCTGCCGATCTTCGTCCATATCTCGACAAAGCGCGTGAAGCAGCCTCGCCGATTCACTATATTCCATATTATAGGGCCGACCATGAGCTGAAGCTTATGCAGCTTCTTGGCCTTCAGCCGGGTGGAGCTGTGCCTTCAGTGCCTTTGATCCGAGCCGTGGTCGACATGCGCAATCATAAGAGCCCCGAGGAGATCGCCGAGATCGAGAAGGCCTGTGCGGTAACCGCCATGATGCACAAGGCCGCGATGGCTGCTGCGCGTCCCGGGCTTACCGAATACCATATGAAGGCTATCGTAGAGAAAGTGGCTACAGAAAACGGCATGCGTTGCTCTTTCCCGACCATTGCAACAGTGCACGGCGAGATCCTCCATAACCACAGCTACGGCAACACGCTGCAGTCCGGTCAGCTTTTCCTGCTTGATGCAGGAGCTGAGACAGCGATGGGATATGCCGGCGATATGTCGTCGACGGTGCCGGTCGATTTGCGGTATACCGACCGCCAGAAAGCGATCTACGATCTTCAGCAGGCCGCTTCACGCGATGCTGTAGCTATGCTCCGTCCTGGAGTAGCGTTCCGCGACGTTCATATGCAGGCGGCTCGTACAATCGCTACAGGACTTAAGGATATGGGCATCATGAAGGGTGATATAGAGGAGGCTATACATGCCGGAGCCCATGCTATGTTCTTCCCTACAGGCCTCGGCCATATGATGGGCCTTGACGTGCATGATATGGAAAACCTCGGAGAAGTGTGGGTAGGCTACGACGGCCAGCCTAAATCGACGGTGTTCGGGTTTAAGTCGCTGCGTCTCGCCCGTCCGCTGGAGGAAGGGTATGTGTTCACAATCGAGCCGGGCATCTATTTCATGCCCGAGCTAACCGCTCTCTGGAAGAACGAGGGACGCCATAAAGACTTCATCAACTTTGAGGAGGCCGAGAAATGGCTCGGCTTCGGTGGTGTCCGGAATGAGGAGGATTATCTCGTGACAGCCGACGGACATCGTCGTCTCGGTCCGGGTATACCAATGACTACGGAGGATGTCGAAGCCCTTAAGGCCAATGCTTAAGGCATAATTTATAATCAGCTTAGCTCAAGCTAAAACAAGTCATAATTCATCAAGCATGCCAATCTAAGGATAAAAAGTCTGTAATGGCAATAGAGCAGAATAATTATCAGAAACGTGATCGGCAGAGACGGCAGGCCGTCCCCATGACCGACCCAACCGGAAAACTGCCTCCCCGCGACACGGATCTCGAGGAGGCGGTGCTCGGCGCTCTCATGATAGAAAAGGACGCATACATGAATGTCTGCGACATCCTCTCGCCCGAGAGCTTCTATGATCCAGTCAACCAGAAGATCTTCGCCGCCATCATGCAGCTGGGTCTCTCACAGAGGCCCATCGACATGCTGACGGTCGTAGAGCAGCTGCGCGCCAATGGCGAACTCGAGGAAGTGGGCGGACCGATCAAGATAACAAGCCTCACATCCAATATTTACTCAGCTGCCAACGTGGAGTATCACGCCAAGATTGTAGCTCAGAAATATCTGGCCCGACGCCTCATATCATATGCCACCAATATCGAGACAAAGGCTTTCGACGAAGGCAACGATATCGATGATCTCCTGCAGGAAGCCGAGGCTCTGCTCTTCGACATCTCGCAGAATCAGATCAAGCGTGAGGTGACCCAGATTGACCCTGTGATAAACTTAGCCATCGAACAGATCCAGAACGCCGCCAATTCGTCGACAGGTCTTTCGGGACTGCGCACGGGTTATGACGATCTTGACAAGATGACATCTGGATGGCAGCCGTCGGACCTTATCATTATCGCTGCACGTCCGGCCATGGGCAAGACGGCTTTTGTTCTCTCGATGGCAAAGCAGATGACGGTCAATTTCAGTATTCCGGTAGCTATATTCACCCTCGAGATGGCAAACGTACAGCTCGTAAAGCGTCTGCTCTCCAATGTCGCGAGTCTCGAGGGCGAGAAGATAAAGAGTGGCCAGCTCTCCAACGAGGAGTGGGACCGACTCAATGCGTCGCTTAAAAACGTCTATTCAGCGCCTCTTTATCTCGACGAGACCCCGGGCCTGAGCATCACCGAACTGCGCACAAAAGCGCGCCGTCTTGTCAGGGAGCATGGCGTGAAAATGATAATGATAGACTACTTGCAGCTAATGAGTGCCGGAGGCCTGAAGCTCGGCAGCCGCGAGCAGGAGGTGTCTACGATATCACGCTCGCTAAAGGCTCTCGCGAAGGAGTTGAATATTCCTATCATCGCACTATCTCAGCTCAACCGAAGCACTGAGACCCGCGAAGACAAGCGCCCCGTGCTCTCAGACCTTCGCGAGTCCGGCGCCATAGAGCAGGACGCCGATATCGTGTGTTTCATCCATCGTCCGGAATACTATACCCGCAGTAGCGAGGATGCCCAGGGCAACGACATAAAGGGGCTTGCCGAGCTTATCGTTGCCAAGCACCGTAGCGGTGCCGTGGGAGACGTCAAGCTACGCTTCGTCTCCAAATACGCTAAGTTCGAGAACTGGCAGGAAGGATACAATGCAGTCCAGAGCGCGCTCGGCGATAATGGCGGCACGAAGATGGAGTTCCAGTCAAGAATGAATTCCGATAGTGGGTCTGATGGAGGGTCACTGGCCTCCAAGTTCTCGCAGGGCGGCACGAATTTCAGTTTCGCGGCCGATTCGGGGGCCGGCCCTGGCCCCGACATAATGCCAGACGGAATAGGCGACACTGTGCCGTTTTAATGGCTAATGCATAATTCATAATGCATAATTCATAATTGGCTACGCAATGCGAAAGCAGGCGAAAGAAAATAGTTGTAAGGAAAAAAAAGCGATTTAACATTTCCGGAGTTTTTTTTGAACCTATTCACAGTCGTGTGTGTTTTAGTAGCAAAGACTCCAAAAAAGTGATTGAAACTATAGACTATAACTGTTAAAATTGATATTATGGAAAATAAAGATCGCCAGGAAAAGGAAAACAAGGCATTCGATGAAATGCGTCACGAAGGAAAGGAAGTGCGTCAGAGCCGTCAGAACGATGATATCGTTCCCCAGCGCGGCAACCGTCTCTGGGTATGGCTCGGAGTTCTCGTCCTCATCTTCATCCTTCTCTATTGGCTGTTTGCTATCGGAACCTTCGGTGACCTCGCGAACTGGTTCAACGGATAATGCCGACATCCGGCTTGTATACGGAATCTCAAATGAAAGATATCGCCTCGTCTCCGCCGTTATGGCGCAGACGAGGCTTATTTCATGTTTTAACAAAGTCGTCCGTTGTCCGAATAGGAATAGAAACCTTCCACGGAAATGATCACATGGTCGATCATTCGCAGGTCCATCGTCTGGCATGCTGCGTAAAGTTTTCGCGTGATGTTATCGTCCTGAGGTGAAGGCCTCAGATTTCCAGACGGATGGTTGTGGCACATCGCGATGCCTTCCGCACCCTCGAGCAGCGCACGCTTTATAATCATCTTTATGTCGAATATGGATGCCACAGAGCTTCCCGAGGTGAGCCGGAATTCCTTGATCACCTGGTTTCGTCTGCTGAGCAGCAGAATCCACACTTCCTCATGCTCAAGGTTTGCTATTCTGTAGCGCATGAATTCGTGGATTGACTCGGCACTCCTTAATATGCCGGCCTCCGGCTTCTTTTCCGTAAGTTCTCTGCCGTAACGCTTCATGATCTCCATCATGGCCTCTATCTGGAGCGCTTTTGCCATTCCTATTCCTTTCGTAAGCATGAGTTCTTTCCTGCTGCGTCTTGCAAGTCTAAGCAGCGAATCACTGTTGTCTCCCATCAGTTGTCGGCATAGGTCGGTGATGGGGAGTCCCGGCTGTCCGGTCCTCAGAATTATTGCGAGAAGCTCTGCGGTGGTCAGCGAGTCAATGCCATGGTTGATTGCCCGCTCCCGCGGACGTTCGTCGCTTGCCATCTGCTTGATTGTCTGCACCGGCGATTCAGGCGATCCTTCAGATTCGTGAGCTTCAAGACCAAAATCCTCCCTTTTCATTTCCCTTTCCTCATCTTTATCTCCTGCTCCTCATCGCGTCCGTGGCGGAGCAGTATCTTCCATATATATGCACGCAGAAATCCTGTCCCGTAACCCCATAACTGCACCATTGAAGCCGCTACCGCCATCGTGCCAACTTTAAGGCTTTTGGTCGAGGTTATGGCGGAGATCCACAGTGCAAGGATGTATAATCCCAATGGCAGCAGCCATAAGGGATTGAAGAATGCCCCGATGATCATGGCTATAGCGCCTATAACGAAGATGGCCGGTGCCCAGTGCACGGCCTTCATGCTTCCGGGATAAAGAAGCTGGAGTGTGATGCGCGACATTCCGAAGACGTGCACCTGACGCCAGAACTTGGCGAGGCTGCCGCGTCGTTTGTGATAGACCTTCACGTCGCGTATGAGTTCCGGAGAAAATCCCGCAAGTCTGATGCGCGTCGACATGTCGATGTCTTCGCTGAACATCTCCCGGAATCCTCCTACCTTCTTATAGACTTCTCTGGAGAATCCCATGTTGAACGTCCTGGGGACGAATTTCTCCATCTGCACCTTTCCTCCACGGATTCCTCCTGTGGTCAGAAACGATGTCATGGCGAAGTTAATCGCTTTCTGAGTGTCTGTGAACGATTCGTGTGCATCGTCGGGCCCCCCGAAGCAATCACGCCATCTCTCAGTGAGCGCCTTGCGTAGCTTCTCTATGTAGTCCGGAGGGAGGATGCAGTCAGAATCTACGAAAATGAAATAGTCGCCTCTCGCGTGATCCATACCGTAGTTTCGTGCGGGAGATCGCCCTTCATTGTCTTTATGAAAATACTGCAAGGCGACTGCCGGGGCATATGCCTCAGCTTCCGCCTTGCAGGGTATCGTGCTTCCGTCTTCCACTATCACGACCTCAAATCCGCGGTCGGTCTGGCGCTCCAGACTCTCCATCAGTTCCCTGACTTCATCCGGGCGGTTGTAGACCGGAACGATAATGGAAAAGGTCATGTCCATTTAAGTCTTCAGTCTTGAGTCTTCAGTCTTAAGTATTCTGTTGTCAGCCTTCTAATCAGGCTTTCACTCGGCCTACGTAAGAGCCGTCGCGGGTATCTACCTCAATAATCTCACCTGTATTGATGAAAAGGGGCACACGTACTTCAGCGCCTGTCTCTACTGTTGCGGGCTTCAGTGTGTTGGTGGCAGTATCTCCCTTGAGTCCGGGTTCAGTGTAGGTAATGGCGAGCTTGGTCTTGATCGGCATCTCGGCAAAGAGCACGGTGTCGGTCGAAGCGTCGCGTACAACTTCCACTATGTCGCCTTCCTTCATAAATGGAGCACCGGTCACGAGGTCACGCTTGATGGGAATCTGGTCATAGGTCTCCTGATCCATGAAGATATCATCATCGCCGTCCTGATATAGGTAGGAGTAGGGGCGACGCTCTACGCGTACGTCCTCAAGTTTCTCGCCGATGTTGAAGCGGCGTTCCAGCACGCGGCCGTCGACCACGTTCTTGAGCTTAGTACGCATGAACGTGTTGCCTTTGCCGGGCTTCACGTGAAGGAATTCGATCACGAAATAGAGCTGGCCGTCCATGCGGATGCATGTGCCGTTCTTGATGTCTTGAGCGTTCATCATGTCTTCTGTCGTTTTATCTGTTTTCGTTTTATAGTGCAAAATTACAAAAAAAAACCTAATTCCAACACATCTCAGACCCTAAAAGATACGATTTTGCGGAGGATTTTGCGAAAAAAGCCTCTTTTTTTTGGCTAATTCAAATAGATTCACTAATTTTGCAGTCCGAAAGCAATTGTGTTGACTATCGAAATAATTAAAACGTCATAA